>DMJA01000177.1 GCA_003451935.1 Verrucomicrobiota bacterium
TCATATTTAATTTGACTCAATTCGTCCCTCGAAAAAAGTTCCAAAAAGGGCTTGTCAGCAAAATCGCTTCAGTCCAATTACCCCATCTTTCGTTTCCATCGTGGAGGCGGGGGAGAATCGGCAAGGGTTGGCGCGGATCGTTTCCGCAACTGGGCTTGCCGAAGGTAGATACAAAAAGGAATACGAATGAAGAAAATGCAGCTCCTCGTCGGGACGGTTTTCGTCGCGGCGGTTTTGGCCGCGCAGAGCACGTTCGGCGCGGGTTTCGGCATCTATGAAGGCAGCGCGCGCGGCAACGCCATGGGCACGGAAGTGACGGCCGATCCGGCCTCCCCCTCGGTGTTGTACAACAACCCCGCGGCGATGACGGAACTGGAAGGTACGCAGGTGGAAGCCGGCGCGACCTTCATCCGCCCGAACCAGACCGTGACGACCGTGACCCCGGCCGGGGCCGTGGACAACGACGCGGACAGCAAGTGGTGGACCCCTCCGCATGCCTATGTGACGCATCAATTCAACGACAAGGTCTGGGCGGGCCTGGGCGTATTCAGCCGCTACGGGCTGGGCGTCGAATTCGACGACAATTGGGCCGGGCGCTACAACGTCCAGGAAGCCACGATCCAAAGCATCGACATCAATCCGTCCGTCGCGTTCAAGGTGATGGACCAACTGTCGCTGTCCGCCGGCCTCCGCGCCGAATGGTTCGAGTTTGAGCAGAAGAAGGCGATCCCCACGGGCACCCCCTTCGTGGATCCCGACCTCTCGTTCGAGATGTGCGGCGACAGCTGGGGCATCGGCTACAACCTCGGCGCGTACTACGAGGCGACCGACTGGCTGTCCTTCGGGCTGGCCTATGAAAGCGAAATCAAGCAGGAAGTCGAAGGCGAATACGACCTGAGCCACCCGAATCCGGCCGTGGCCAGCGGCGACGGCGGCGGCGATGTGACGACCCCGGCCATTCTGCGTTTCGGCACCTCGGTCAAGGCGACCGAGAAGCTGACCGTGAACGCGGGCATCGTCTATACGATGTGGAGTTCCTATGACGAGCTCTCCATCGACTTCTCCCCGGCCCTGTTGGGCGCAGTGCCCAATAGCACGACCGAGAAGGATTGGGACGACGTGTTCCGCTATCAGCTCGGCATGGAATACGCGCTGAACGAAACCTGGGCGCTGCGCGCGGGCTACATCTTCGACGAGACGCCCGATCCGGATGCGCACGTGGACTACATCGTTCCGGGCAACGACCGCGACCTGGTCTCGCTGGGCGTCGGCTACAAGAAGGGCGACTTCTTCTGCGACCTCGGCTACACCTATTTGATGATCCATGACCGCGACATCGATGCGCGCTTGGCGGATGGCGTGTTCTCCGGCGAATTCAAGGATGGCGACGCCCACCTGATCGGCGTGTCGGTCGGCTACAAGCTGTAATCCAGCCAACCAGCCGTCTCTTGCAGGCGGTGGCCAGCCCGGGTTCTTCGGAACCCGGGCTTTTGCATGGGCCGCTTCCGTTCGGGCCTGATAGCGGGGTCCAGCGCTACATAAGACCAGTCTCGCTTATTATAATAACCGAGACTAAATCCTTTGAGTTTTATAAGGAATTAAATGAATTTTTCATGGTAAACGAGTCTCGCATATTATAATATGTGAAACTGTTGTTTGTGGTGTGTTGAAGAACTCCTGCGGAAGGACGGGTAACGGATGAGGGGGGCCGGAACGACTAACCCGGGTGATGGACCGATCAAGTCAGGAGCTTGGCGAAGAGGCGTTTGGCCGTGGCGGTGGTTTGCGCGGCGATTTCGCCGGGCGAGGTGCCGCGGAGTTGCGCGAGGAGTTGGCCGACCTGCGGGATGTAGGCCGGTTCGGAAAGGGGTTTGCCATTTTCGCCAGTCAGGTGGGCGGTCTTGCCTTCAGGAAGATCCGGCGGCAGGTCCGGGGCGTCGGATTCGAGCAGGAAATGGCCGGCCGGGACGCGGACTGCGTTTTCGCGGGCGCGGGCATTCTTGGGCCGGGTGAGGGTGCCGCCAAAAGAGAAATGCACGTTCTTGGCGGCGAGGGGTTCGAGGGCATCGGCCGGTCCGGAGTAGGCGTGGATGAGCAGCCCTGCCGGATGGGGGGGGAGGGCCAGGAGGATTTCGAGCATTCGGCCCCACGCGTCGCGGCAATGCAGGCTGGCGGGGAGGGCCAATTCGAAGGAAAGCTCGAGCTGGGTGCGGAACACGGCTTCGCGGTCGGCGTCGAGGCCGTCGTCCATGCGTCCGTCGAGGCCGATTTCGCCGATGCCGGAAGGGCGGCTGGCGAGGATTTCGCGGAGATTCTGCAGCCAGCGGGAAGTGCGGCCCTGAATGAACCAGGGATGGAGGCCGAAGGAGCAAATCACGAAGCCGGAGTGGGCGTTGCCGAGGCCGGCGACGGCGGACCAGTCGGACTCGGCGGTGGCGTTGACATGGAGGATGCCGACGCCGGAGGCGCGGGCGCGGGCAAGGACGTGCGGCAGGTGCGGCGCGAGGCGCGGATTCTGCAAATGGCTGTGGGCATCGGCCCAGGCAAGATTTTGACTGTCCGAAGGAATGGGGGGTGTTATGCTCACTCCTGACATGGTGGAAGGCCGTTTCATTTCAGTCAATCCACAAAGGGGCCGAGGGATCGGTCTGGCTGTCCTGTTGTCGCTTGCTTCGGCGGGTTGCGGCACGTTCAGCCATTATCCGACGGGGATGGAGCAAACGACGCTGGCGCCGCTGCGGACGGGACAGGACACGGGCTACCGGAAGACGTTCGGCAAGCGCACGAACGGAACGGCGCGGGTCCTGTTTGCGATGGAGATGGGCCGCGCGGCGCAATTGGAGGGCGATTTCGAGGTCTCGCGCGCGGCGTTCGAGGCGGCGATCGCGGCGACACGGGCGCAGGACGACAAGGCGGCGATTTCGGCATCGGGCGCGGCGGCGCAGGGTGCGGCGGTGCTGGTGAACGACAAGGCGATCCCCTACCGCGCGCCGTCCTACGAGCGAACGCTGGCGCATCACTACCAGGCGCTGAACTACCTGGCGTTGAACGACCTGGTCGGCGCCGGCGTCGAGGTCCGCCGTGCCAACCGCGAGCAGGAGGAGGCCCGCCAGCGCCACGAGCGCGAGATTGAAAAGTCGAAGTCGCCGGCGGAAAACGCGGCACCGGGCGAGGAGGCCGATCCGCGCCTGGCCGGGGTCTATGCGGGGCTCGACGAACTGGCCGGCACGGTGAAGTTCTCGTTCCAAAACGCGGCGACGTTTTATGTGTCGTCCGTGATCTGGGAGATGCTGGGGGAGCCGAACGACGCGTACATCGACCTGAAGAAGGCGCTGGAAATCTATCCGGACAATCCCTACGTCCAGCAGGACGTCCTGCGGCTGGGCCGGCGGCTGGGGATGCGCGAGGACGTGGCGGATTTTGAACGGCGTTTCCCCGCGGCGGCAAAGGCGCCGGCGGCCGGAAACGGTGCGCTGAAAAACAAGGCGCGGCTCGTGGTGGTCTATGAAGAAGGCCTCGCGCCGAAGAAGTCGGAGATGTCCGTGGCCTATCCGCTGTCTTCGGCGGACTCGCTCGGGGTGGTCTCGCTGCCGGTCTATGCCGAAGTGCCGCCCCCGCCGATGCCGGCGGCCGTGGCGGCAGATGGAAAACCGCTGGGCGGCACGGCGCCGATCTGCAACGTGGGCGCGCTGGCGGGGCGGGCGCTGGCGGAGCAGATGCCGGGCATCCTGACCCGCCAGGTGGCGCGGGCCGTGGCGAAAGGCGTGGCCGCCAAGGCCGCGCATGACCAAGGGGAAGGGCTGGCCGAGCTGGCTGTGGCGCTCTATAACATTTTTTCCGAACAGGCGGACCTGCGCAGTTGGTTGACGCTACCGGCCCATGTGCAAATACTTAGCGCGTGGACCGAGCCGGGGAAGCCGTGCGTGGCGATCTCCGCCCCCCAGGGCGGCACGCTGTGGAGTGGAGAGGTAACCCTGCGGCCCGGCCGGACGACTTTGTTGTATGTAGTCCGGATCGATTTGGCTGTATATTCACACATCATGGTGCAACCATAAGGCTGGAGACAGCAAAGGAGCAAAAATGAAGAGGTCGTGGAAAACGATGGTGCTGGTGCTGGCGGCGGGAGCCATGTCGGCGCAGGCCGCGCCCAAGGCGGCTCTGTTCGTGCAAAACCGGGCGGGCGCTTCGATGGAAGCGCAGCTCGATGCCTTCAACGATCTGGTGGGTGCGCGGCTGGCGGAGGCCGGCATCGAGGTGATCCGTTCGCAGGATGTGCTGGCCCGCTTTGTGGAATCGCGCGATGCGGAATCCGAGCAGGCGCTCCGCCAAGGGGTGGAGGCGCTGCAGACGGCGAAGGCGGAAGGCACGGTGGACGGTCCCTCGCAGGAGGCCTCGGCGCTGCGCCTCGCGCAGCTGATGGGCGCGGACTATCTCGTGTTCGCCTCGCTGGTCTCGCTGGGCGAGAACCAGGTGAACATCCAGGCCTATGGCATGGCCCAGCAGCAGACGGTGACGACGCTGCGCCTGGCGCTGCGCGTGCTCGAGGGAGGCCGGGGCTCGCAAATCCATGGCGACACGGTTGCGGTGTCGGAGAAGATCGCGCAGACCGCGAACATGCAGGTCCAGGCGGGCGATCTCGTGAACACGCTGCTGGACCGCGGCGCGGCCGAACTGGCCGGGCGGGTGCGCGGCAGCCTCGCGAAGATCGAGGCCGCCGCGTCGGCGGAGCCGGCCCTGGCGACGGTGACGCTGGGCGTCGCGCCGGAAGGCGCCGCCGTGGAGGTGGATGGCGTCGTAGTGGCGACCGCTCCCGGCACGTTCCAGGTCCGTCCCGGCGTGCACGAGGTGCGCGTGACCCGGGAAGGCTATGCCACCTGGGAGAAAAGCGTGGCCTTCGCCGATGGCCAGACGCTGGATGTCCCGATGGAGCTGTCCGCCGCCGGACTCGCGCGCAAGGGCGAACTGGAAGCCCAGGCCATCGCCCGGGAGCAGGGCGCGGCCGACGCCCAGGCCACGGTGCTGCAGGCCAGCAACAGCTATATCCGGCTCGAAGGCATGCCCGGCCAGTCGCTGTCCATCGGCGGCGAAGACAACCCCGGCGTGGATTCGATCAACGTGATCCAACAGAAATAAGGCCAAAGCGATGAACAGGAGGATGCAGATGAAATGTGGAAAAAGTCTTCTCATGGCGGCGGTCCTCGCCGCGCTGGCGGCGGGCTGCGCCGCGCCCAACACGGCGGGCGTCACCGTCGGCGTGGAGGCGGACGAAGCGGGCAACCTGCAGGAGGTCTTGCAGGTGGACAACGCCAAGCTGGCCCGCCAGCTCAAGGTGGAGGACACGAGCGTCGGCGAGACCAAGAACGGGCTGATGAAGGCCAGCGTGAAGCTGACTTCGGGCCTGAACAAGGACCTCGTCGCCCAATCGAAGTTCGCCTGGTTCGATTCCGAGGGCGCCGAAATCGATCCCGACACCGACCCCTGGCGGCCGCTGCTGCTGCATGGCAAGGAGACGCGCACCATCCAAGGCGTGGCCCCCTCCGCCCGCGCCGTATCCTTCAAGCTGCGCGTGCGGGAAGGCGAGCGGACCCGCTGGATCATCAAGTGAGGATTGTATCCCCTCCCGGCAAGGACTATGAATATCCCAAATGAAACCAAGGCGGGGGTTCCCGCCCCCAAGGAGAAACAGATGAATGCCCAATGGAAACTATTCGCGGTCGCGGGACTCCTCGCATGGCTGGTGTCGGGTTGCGCCACCACGGTCGAATATGGCGATGCCACTTCCGGAAAACCCATCAGCACCGATTTCGGTTCGTCCGATCTGCAGCAGATCGCGGCGACGATGGTGGACTCGATGCTGATGGACGATGTCCTGCAGGAGATTTCGGGCGATGGCCCGCCCCTGCTGGTCGTGGACAAGGTCAAGAACAAGACCACGCAGCACATCGACACCGAATCGGTCACCGACAGCATCCGCACCAAGCTGATTCGCTCCCGCAAGTTCAGCTTCCAGGACCGCACCACGGAAGCGGCGCTGAGCGAGGAACTGGCCTACCAGCAGGCCGCCGCGAAGGATCCTGTCGCCTCCGGCCAGCAGGACGCCCCCCGCTACATGCTGACCTCCAACCTTTCGGAGATCGAGCAGACCCAGGGGCGGCTCAAGGATGTGTACTACAAGTTCACGATGAGCCTGCGCGACCTGAAGTCCGGCCGCCTCCTGTGGGCCGATGAAAAGGAAATCCGCAAGCAGAAGACCAAGAGCGTCTTCGGAGGCTGACCATGAAAAAAACACTGGCAATCCTGTGCCTGGCCGCCCTGGGGGGGGTCCCGGCGATGGCCGCGATGACCCTGACGCCGCTCCAGATCGGCATCGCCGGCGAGCGCGTCCAGCTCTTCCGCCCGGAAACCCAGGTGATGGGCCTGCGCCTGAATCTGGCGCTCAGCGAAAACCAGGACGTGATGGGTCTCGACGTGGGCCTGCTCAGCCGTTCGGACCGGATGTCGGCCATCCAGCTGAATCTGGCCAATTGGGTCGAGGAGGAATTCATCGGCGTGGGTGCCGGCTTGTTCAACACGATGGGTTCGATGGCGGGCCTGCAGGCCGGCATCTTCAATGTCGTGGAGCAGGACATGGCGGGATTCCAGGTCGGGCTCTTCAACATGGCGGACAACGCCTCGGGCCTCCAGATCGGCCTCATCAACCGCACGGTTTCGCTGCGGGGCCTCCAAAT
This sequence comes from Verrucomicrobiota bacterium, assembly GCA_003451935.1. Classification (GTDB taxonomy): domain Bacteria; phylum Verrucomicrobiota; class Kiritimatiellia; order CAIQIC01; family Lenti-01; genus Lenti-01. The sequence goes on from DMJA01000177.1 coordinate 6,729, forward strand.
TGGATTGGTCAACATCATCGAGGAGGGGCCGCTGACGTTCTTCCCGATCATCAACGCCGCCTTCTAGTCAAGGCCGGCTGAACGGACAAGGAGCAGGGCATGGCACGGAAAATGTTTTGGCGCTGGATGGCCGGGTGCGCGGGGTGGGCGGTGATGGCCTGCGGCGCGCCCGCCGCGGAGGAACCGGCGGTTGCCCCGGCGGAGGTGGCGGCCGCGGCCGCCCCGGCGGAAGCGGCTCCGGCCATGCTCAAGCACGCCGTGGTCTGCCCGCCCTTCAAGGGGGATCCGGCCATCGCCTTGATCTACCACGCCGAAGTCGTCAAGATCCTGAAATCGGAGGCCGGGGTCGAATATCTGGAGGGTGCGCGCGCGCTGGCCCGCCGGGCCCCGGTGTTCACCTATCGCGTCAACGGCTCGATCGTGACGAACGAGGAGGCCCGGCTCTTTGTGCTCGTGACGCTGACCGACGAAGCGCGGAAGGAGCAGATCGCTTCGCATGTCGCGCCGGCCTCGACCGATCCGGCGACCGTCGCCGGCTGGGTCCGGACCATGCAGGCGTCTCTGGAGCGCCGCGCGTCCCGGCAGCCGTTCGAGTGCCGCGTCAGGCGCCGCACGGGACAGGAGTCGGTGTCGTTGGATCGCGGCCTGGGTTCCGGCTTGCAGCCGGGCATGGTCCTCTATCTCGCGGCGGACGAAGAACCGTTGTTGTCGCCCGTGACCGGGGAGGTCATCGGTCTGGATTCTCCGCGTGCGCTCGGGCAAATCGAGGTGTTCCGCGTGATGGAGGATTCCGCCTATGCCCGGCCCGTCCCCGGCACCAAGCTGCCGCGCGCTTCGCGGCTCCACGCCCGCACGTTCTAGGGCGGATCCGCCCTAGATTCCCGCCGGGCCTTCAAATCTTTTCAGTTCCCGGCGGATGGATTCATACAGTTGCGGGGTCCAGTCGGGAGCGAGGGGACGGTCCGCCGGCAAGTCGCGGACGCGGAAATCGACGGGGCTCAGGATGATCTCGACGCGGTCGATGCCCGTTTGCGCGGCCAGGACGAACAGGTCTTCCGCGGCCTCGTCGCCCATGGCGAGGCAGCCGATCGAGCAGTCCTTTCCGTGGATCATGATGTCCCCTCCAAGCTCCGTCCGGCCCTCCGCCCGGCCTCGGCGGACGTCTTCGGCGTTGGGATAGGACACGCGCAGGGCGAGATGGTAGAGGCTGTTCGGGTTCAGGGATTCCAAGCGATAGATTCCTTCGGGGACCTGCCGATCTCCTTCTTTCAGCTTCGGCCCGAGGGTGCCGCTCATTCCGAGAATCGGGTAGCTCTTGAGATGTTCCCATTCCTTGCCGCCCCCTGAAACCCACACCTGCAGCGTTTCTTCGGACTTCAGGCCGATCAAGGCCATTTGTTCAGGGGGATAGGCCGCGCCGATCCGCTCGAAATCCGGGGCCAGCCGTTTTCGAACCGCGTCTCCGAACCGGGCGACGCGGTCGGCGACCGTTTGCTTCCCCCGGATGGACTGACTCGCCGCGACGAACGGGCGCCGCAGCTTCACCCGAAAGGGGTAGGCGCAGAATGTGCAAACGAGCACGGCCAGCAGGATCCGCAGGCGGGCGGGGTTCATTGTTTCCGCGATTCCGGCTCAGCGCTTGGGCGGGTCGGCCTCGCGGACGACGGCGCCGAACTCGTCGCTGAGCACCAGCATCGCGAGGCGGACGGCGTTCTCGACCTCGTTGGTGTTGATCGACGCGTAGTCGAAGCGCCCGCGCAGGTCGGTGTAGCCGTCCTTCAGGAACTTGACTTCGCCGCTGCGCATCTTCGCGTAGACCTTCACGTAGGCGCCCGCCACGGGCTTGCGCGTTTCCGCGTGCGCGACCAGCAATTGCCCGTAGGCCTCGACCACCTGCACCTTCAGCGTGTTGGCGTAGTAGCCCTGCGTCTTGCGCAGGCCGGCGCCCAGCGCCTCGACCATCACGTTCCTGGTCCGGAACTCCGCCGGCAGGTCGATCGTCAGCGGGTCCGTCCCGGCGGGCAGGTCCACCGTGCGGCTCAGCACCGGGCGGATGTACGCGAACTGTGCCGTGCCTTCCTGCAGGAACGGATTGCGCGAGAAGAGCAGCTCGATGTCCATCGGATAGAAGTTCAGCGTGCAGATCTTGAGGTTGCGGGTGTCCAGGCGGATCTGGCCCGCCTCGACCTGCAGGTTTTTGGCCGGCTCCGTGGCCGCCAGCGCGCCCTGCGCCTGGTCGCGGTTTTCCGGATCCGCCGCGGCCGCCGCCACGCCCTTTTCGATCTCGTCGAGCTGGGCGAGCGCCTGCTCGAACTTGCCGCGCCAGCGGTCCGCCGGATCGTCGGCGTGCTTTTGGGCGATCTGGCGCGCGGTCTCCACGTCGCCGCGGTAGAACGCCAGAACCACGTCGAGATAGTCGCATTGGAGCTGCTCGGGCACCGCCGTGCGGTCGACGCGGGCATGCCAGTCCAGGGCCTCGGCCACGCGGTCCTGCAGGGTCATGTAGTAGGCCACCGCGAGCTCGTCGGCGTCCGCCGGCGCCGCCTTGTAGCTCAGCACGGCCATCAGCCGCTGGTATTGCGCGCGGAAGCTGGCGTTGAGGATCTTGCGCTTGGCGCCGACGGGGTGGGCGCGCGGATTGACCAGCGGCGCGTATTCCAGGTGCTGGTAGTCCAGCCGTTCGACCGGGTCGAGCGACAGCAGCGGCGAAACAAGATGCAGTCCGCAGCGGTCCGCGAAGGGGGAGTGCTCCAGCCAGACGCGCAGGGTCTTTGGATCGCCGTGCAACAGGCCGTAGGACCACAGCGTATCCTGGTAGACGTGCCGCGCCTCCAGCAGGGCCGTGATCTTCTTGAAATAGGTCTTGTCCTTCATCCTCCAGGCGATTTCGTTCAGGTCCAACCGCAGCACGTTGGCCTGCTCCAGGAAGGCGACCACATCTTCCGGCGTGCCGTTCTGCGAGATCCAGGCCCAACTGGTCTTGTCGATGTGGCTCAGCTGCTTGACCACGCGGAAGGTGAACGGCTCGGCGCCGCCCACCACTTGGTCGTTCTGCGCGAGGGTGACGGGGTAGTGCGGGAACGTGCCGACGGTGGGGAAATAGAAGAAGTACTCGATCGTTTGGGTTGCGTGGGGCTCGAGGGCGACGTGGATCCCGCGCGTGTAGAAGCCGTTGTTCACGGGAATCGCGCCCATTGGGATCTGCAGCAGGACCTGCAGCTTCTGGCGGTTGCCCTTGGGATTGGTCAGCACCACCTGCGCGCCATAGACCACGTGCGGCAGGAACTCCCCGTCCACGTACTGGTCGAAACGCTCGTTGTTTTCGAAGCGGTAGCGGTCGTCGGCGCGGAAGAAGTGCTGGGCCACCAGCACCGACCCGGCCTCGTCGGCCCGCTTCGCCTCGAGGATCTCGCGATGGAACACCACCAGCGGCGAAGCGGCGGTCAGCGCGTAGCTCAGGCCCTCGAGTTCTTCCTTGTGCTCGGCGGCCTCGAACGGCAGATCCAGCGCCGCCAACGCCAGCATCATCTCCGTGAAGGTGCGCGTCGCCGTCGGGAAATGCTCCGACAGGAACGGACCCTTCCCGTCGTGCGCCGCGTAGTCGGCCCAGATGGCACTGGCTCCGACCAGCTCCGCCGTCTGCTGCTCGATCGGCAGATGGTAGTAGTTGTTCTCCGCCCACTCCTTGGTCCGGTCCAGCTTCTGGAAGAACCGACGCTGCGCCGCCTCCCGGGATTCGCTCTCGTCGTCGTAGAAAGAGTTCAAAAAGGCGGGTGCCTCCTCCGGGACGGCTTCATCCAGTCGAAATTCGACGGCGTGGGTCTGATCGACCTTATTCTCGGTTCTTCCCCTTCTGGAAGAGGTGGCGAGGTTCTTCATGACGAGCGGGGAGATGGCATCGGAGGCGATCTCTAAATTCATTCCGCCCGGCGCCATCGCGGACGCTGGTGCGGAAGGCATTACGGGTTCTGGCGTCTCGCTGTACCCTAAGACCACCATGTCTTCCAATCCTTCAAGGCGTTTTTTGTCCTCGGCCCGTCTCAGTCCTTCGATGGCATCCTTCATCCCGCCGCCCATATCGAGCCCGCCGGCCTGGAGGGCGGTATCGAAGCGGCGGTTGAAGTCCTCGACGTCGGGCGGGATCAAGTCGGCGCGTTCGCGGGCATCGAGGACGAGGGACGCGGTCTGTTTCGGGAGCCGCCGCGCGAGCAGGATGCGCTCGACCGCGTTGAGGCGCTCGAATCGCCACGGCTCGAGGAAATCGTTCAGTTCATCGCCCACCAGCCAGCGGTCCAGGAAGGTCTTGTCCTTCTTGTTCTCCAAATAGGGCGCGACGACCTCGCGGAAAAAGGCCGGATCCTTTTCGTGCAGGAAGAAATTCAGCTCGTGGCAGGCGTATTTCGAATAGAGCCGCCGCTGCTCCTTCGCGTCGAGCGTCGGCCAGGTCGCCACGAACGAGAATTCCTCGAACGTCGGATTGCCGCCGAGCGTGGCGAGCAGGCGGTAGGCCTTGGCCAGGGTGTCGCAGGTCTCGAAGCGCGCGGTCGTGGCGTCGCCGATTTCCAAGGTGCCTTGGGCGGGGAGGGGGGTGACGATTTTCTGCTGGGCAAAAGGCTTGGCCGGGTCGAGGCCGGCCACCTGGCGCAGCTCGCGGGTTTCCACGGGCGTGTCGTCCAGCGCCGCGTGCTTCAGCGCGGAGGACATCGGATCCGTCGCCAGGATGCGCAGGAGGGGCAATCCCTGGAGTTCCTTGCGCGGAATGCGCACCACGCCGTCCTTGTCGGGCGTCCGGTTCCACAGCGTTGCCGCGGGCTGCTGCAAAAAGTCCAGGTTCGCAAAGCCCTCCTGCGCGCCGCCCTGGCCCCACGTGCCGCCGTACCCGCCGAGCGAGGCCTCGGGCGCCGCCGCGGCTCGCCCCGCGTACTGGCCTTGCCTTGCCAGCCGCTCGGGCTCGGCCTCGGTGTCGCGGAGCGCCCAGGGATTGAGCAGCAGGCCGGGGCGGTCAAGCATGTTGCCGGGGAACTTCTGCGCCGCTTGGCGGTCGAGGATGTAGCGGTACTCGTCGCCGATGTCGCGTCCGGACTCGTAGAACGTGCGCGCGGGCGGCCACGGCTGCTGCAACAGGCCCGGCGCTCCCGTGGACCCCAGCCGCGCGAAGAGATCGTAGGCCGGCAGATAGCGCGTCGCCAGTACGTGCACGCGGGTGAAGGGCGTGGCATTCGCCAGCCGGATTTCGATCGCGTCCTTCCCGGCGGCGACGTCCACGACCTGCAGCGGCGCCAGGCGGGGGCGCTCCAGCGCCCGGCGCGGGGAGAGGACAAAGCCATCGCGGTCCTCGCCCTGCGTCACGCGCACGGCGATCTCGCGTCCGAGCGGCTTGAGGTACAGCGAGTAGTCGCCCGCGGGCAGGCCCTTCAGTTCGACGAACCCGTCGGCGATGGTGAGGGCGTCGCTCCAGTCCTTGACGAACTGGCCTTGGCGCTGTTCGAGCAGCGAGACGGCGGCGAGTCCGTCGCCGGAACCGAACGTCGCCGGCACGCGCAGGATCTCGCCCTCGCGCCCATGCAGTTCGGCCGGGAGCGTGCAGGCGTCCGCCGTGGGCGACCAGGTATGTTCCGCGCCGAAGGGCTCCCGCACGGCGAACCGCTCGATGTTGGTCAATTCTCCCAGTTCGACGCGGCCCAGTTCATCGGTCTTGAGTTCGACATGCACCTCGTCGCGGAACCAGCGGTGCTTGAACCGGCAGGCGAGGGGCTCGCCCGGCCGGGGCTCGCCGTTCTTGCCGCGCAGGTCCGCGATGTAGCCGGCGGCCGTGCGGCCGACGTGCAGATCCTGGACGGCCGTGCCGCGGTCGATGCCGTTGAGCGCGAACGTCGCGCTACTGGCCAGGTCTTCCTTCGCATTGCGGCTGACGTTCTGCACCTTGGCCTTGAGCGTCACCGTCAGCGACGCCGCGTTCTCGGGCACGGCGAACTCCTGGACCGTCTCGGCATCCTCGCGCAGCGCCAGACCGGGAAATTCCTTCTCGGTGGCGACGCCCTGGAGATCCTGCACGCGGACCACGAGGCGCGGTTCCTCGAGCAGTTTCAGGCTCGCGGGGCGTCCATTCACGCGCAGCACCGGCCGCAGCGCGAGCTGGGCCTTCTCGCGGCGGACCAGCGCCTCGCGGTCCACGTAGAAGCCGGCTTGCAGGTCGTAGCGTTCGGCCAGATGGCCGAAACGCACCAGCGAGGCGAAGCCGCCCTGGGACACCACCAGCGCGTCGCTGCGCGGGTCGGTGCTGAACGGAACGACGATGCGGCCTTTGGCGTCCGGCTCGAACTCGCGCCCGCCCAGCCAGGCGCGGGCATCCGGCAGGCGATTGTTTTCTTCATCCAGCACGGTGAAGGCGTGGCCGGCGGCGGTCACCTCCTGCAGCACGCCCAGCCGGCCCTTCTGCACCAGCGCGCGGCTGCTCTTGCCGTTGCCGATCAGTTCGACCACGTAGGCCCCGCGCCGGTCCAGTTCGGGAAACTCGAAGATGCGCGCCGCCCGCCGCTCGGGCGGATCCTTGAAGGTCATCCGCCGCTCGGAGGACGCCACCAAGCCGTCGAGGTTGATCGCCAGGTTCAGCGGCCCGCCGGTCTCGCGGTAGTAGTTCAGCGTGTTGATCTCGTAGATCTTCACGATCAGCGACGGCACGTTTTTCACGAAGGCCGTCAGCTTCACCGCGTGGCCGGCGCCGAACACGTCGGGATTGTCGGGTGCGAAATCGATGTCCACCCGTTCCTTCAGCCGCCGGTACTCGTCCGGCGCGAGCAGGCTGGACCATTTTTGCGGATCGCCCACGCCGGCGGTGATCTTGGCCTCGGCGAAAAGGCGCTTGAGGAAGTCGTCGCGGATCCAGGGTTTGTACGCGGCGTAGTCGGCCGCCTCGACGAAGAACCGGAGCAGGTAGTCTCGCACCAGCGGCTCCTCGTTGGCCACGGGCGGGAGCTGCAGCAGGCCGAACGACTGGCCCAATTGCGCCATGTGGTCGCCGCGCGGCAGGGCCTTGCGCACCTCGTCGGTCAGGTAGTACACCTCGCGCGGGAGCTGGACGTACTCCTTGAAACGCGCTTCGTCGTAGTGGCCCTGTTTTTGGTCGTGGAGCAGGCGCCCGTAGAGCACGTTGGCCTTGAGCGAGTTGTGGACCGGGTCGAGGGTCTCCACGAAAGCCCAGAGCCTTTCAAAGTAGGCTTGCCGCGCTTCGGCATCGGTCTCCAGGTCCACTTCGTTCTCCGGCGCCAGCTTGGACAGGTAGGCGTTGACGAACGCGGTCTGGTTGCGCAGGTCCGGCTTCTTCCCCAGCAGCTCGTCCATCTGGGCGAGGGTCAATTGGCCGTGAATCCCAATGGATCCGAAGCCGCGGCTGTCGCGGAAGTCCAGATCGGCGACGACGTGGTCGACAAGCCCCGGGTAGTCCGGCCGCTGGAGGCGCGCGAGCAGATTGCGGCGCTGCTCGTCGGTGAGCGTCTGGCCGGCGGCCAGCTCCAGCCCCGCGTTCTCGATGCGTTCAAGGCTGCGCCCGCGGTCCAGTTCGAGCGCCCGCTTCAGCAGGATGTCGGTGGCGATCAGTTTGGAGTCCAGTCTCGTCGGCGCGTCGCTGCGGCGTTCGCCCGTCTTGCGTGCGTGGCCGAAGAACGGCTGGAGCTGGTCTCGCAGGTAGGCGAGGGTCTGGGCGGGATCCTTCTCGTAGTCCAGCAGGGCCTGGCGGTTCAGCAGTTCGCGCGCCCGATCGACGGTGGTGCCCCGGCGTTCGCGGATCCAGCGGTCGAGCCACTCCTGGAACTCCGCCCGCTGCCCCGTGTTTTGCGCGTGCAGCGCGTGGTAGTAGAAATAATCGTCCGTGCCCGGCACCAGCTCCCGCAACGCCTCCGCCCGGTCGGACGCCAGCGCGAAGTCCTCCACGTACCCGATTTCCTGCGCCGCCGCGCTCGCGGCGATCCATGCGACGATTCCGAAAACATGCCACAGCTTCATATGGGTCCTCCTTGCGCAGGGGCCGCGCGCGTCTCCGCGCCCGGTCCCTAATAAGACGGTTCGCCGAACAAGGACATTTTTCTCGCCTTCCCCCCGTTTGGCAAGCCGTTTGTCCGAAAAGCAGCGATTCGGAACGGACAACACCCGCGTCTGCGGGCAGGCGCGGGTGTTGGGGGCAAAAAAAGAGTGGAGCCAAAGGTCGGATTCGAACCGACGACCGTCGCATTACGAATGCGGTGCTCTGCCAACTGAGCTACTTTGGCGCCAACGGACGCGGACTATGCCAAAGGCCGCGCCGCCAAGTCAAGCGCCGGGGGCTCCTTGACCGGCCGGAGGGCAAAGCCTAGACTGTCCGGCGGATGAAAATGCTGGTTTCCATGTTGGCGGTCGGCGCGGGCGGCTTCATCGGCTCCATCCTGCGCTATGGCCTGAGCTTGGCCGGGCAGCGGTGGTCGGTGACGTTTCCGCACGGGACGCTTTGGGCCAATCTGCTGGGTTGCCTGGCGCTGGGCGCGTTGATGGCGCTGGCGGCCGAGACCGAAATCCTCTCGCCTTCCGCGCGCCTGTTCTGGGCCACGGGGCTTTGCGGCGGCTTCACCACCATGTCCACCTTCATCTACGAAATGTCCCGCTTCGCGCAGGATACGGAATACGCGGTGGCCTCCGGATATTTCGCGGCGACGCTCGCGGGTTGCGCCTTTGCCTTCTGGGCGGGCACGCTGGCCATCCGCCTGCTGATGAAAGGATAGGGAGCCCATGGAAGCGAAAACCGACGCCAAGTTGCTGCGGATCTTCATCGGCGAGTCGGACAAGATCCGCCACCTGCCGCTGTACGAGGTCGTCGTGCGCGAGGCCAAGTCCGCCGGGCTCGCCGGCGCGACCGCGTGGCGCGGACTCATGGGCTACGGACCGACCAGCCAGATCCGCACGGCCAAAATCCTCGATCTCTCCGCGGACCTGCCGATCATTGTCGAAATCACCGACGAGGAGGAGAAGATCGCCGCGTTTTTGCCGGTCCTCGACCGCCTGTTCGAGGCATCCAACGGCGGCGGCCTCGTCACCCTCGAAAAGGTCCAGATCATCCGCTACCGCCACGGGAAGGCGTAGCGCCTCATTCCCGCGCGGAGAACCGCGCGCGGATCAGCAGCGTGCACCCCAGGATCATCACGGCGCCGGCCACCCATTGCGTGGCGGAGAGCCGCTCGCCGAGCAGGAAATAGGCCAGGATGGACGTCTGGAAGGGGATCAGCAGCATGCCGCCTTCGGAGGCGATCGGCCCCATGATGCGGATGGCGCGGTAGTAGAACACGTGCCCCAGCGTCAGGCCGATCAACGCGGAGACCACCAGCCAGAGCCACTGCGCGGCGGGCAGGTGCCGCAGCGCGTGCCAATCGCCCAGTCCGAACATCAGCGCCAGCAGCGGGACGCAGGTCAGGAGGCTGACGAGGCCATAGGCGAGGTGGGCCGGATAGTCGGACAGGTTGCGCCGGACGAACACCACGTAGAGGCCCCACATCGCCGAGAAGCCCAGGAGCATGCCCATGCCGGCCAGCGAGGTGCTGTTGGTGCCGAAGCCGTTCTTGAACATCAGCCCGAATCCGCCCATGGCGCACGCCAGCCCGGCCCAGAAAAGCGGCAGGCGCGCCAGCCTCCGTTCGTTTTTCAGCAGCCAGAAGCCGAAGATTGTCGCGAAGGGGATGGACAGCCGGCAGCCGAAATTCAGCATCGTGGCGTTGTTGTAATAGGGCGCGATCCCGAAGAAGATCTGGGCGGTGCCGTGCGCCGCCGCCGGGACCAGCGCCGCCCGCCACGCCGCGCGGCGCTCGCCCGGCGCCATTCGTCCCAGCGCCCGAACCACGAATGGCAGCCAAAATGCCGCGGCGAAGAAATAGCGCGTTCCGTTCGCCGTCCACGGATCGATCCAGTGCGTGAAATGCTCCAGCATCAGCGGAACCACCGCCCAGAAAAACAGGGCGGCCAGCATGGCGGCGATGCCGACAAAAAACGGCCGGGACTGGACGGGGACGCTCATCGGGAGCCGCACTCTACGCCATGGCCGCCCGAAGAAAAGAAAATTGACGCGCGGCGTGCCCCGTCAAAGATCGAGGGCGTCGCCGGTGCGGATGAAGAGCAACGTGCAGGCGATCTGCGCCGGGGGCAGGCCGAAAAGCAGGGCCACGGCCTTGCGATAGTCTTCCATCTGGGGGCGGTGGCGCGCCGGATTCGGCGCGCGGTCGGTCTTGAAGTCGAACACCCGCGCCCGGACAAGCTTGCCCGAGGCGTCGCGCTCAAGATGCAGGCGGTCAATCTTGCCCGACAGCCATTTGCCGCCGAGGATCGCTTCGAAGGATTGTTCGCGCAGGAGCTCGACGGTGCCGGCGGGCGGCTCGAAGAAGGCGTGGTTGCGGGGATTGTCCAGGAAGGCCGCGACTAAGCGCATGTCGCCGGGCTCGGCACCCTCGAATTTTGGAGATTCGCCGGGAGCCAGCCACTCGATCTGCTCGAACAGGGCGTGGATCCGCGTGCCGAGGTCGCGGGCTTCCGCGCCTTCGGGACGGAAATGGCGCCCGTCCTGGCCTTCGCCGGCGGCGGGCTCCTGCGAGGCGATGTGCGATTCCAGCGGCCGCTCGAAAGGCGCCTTGGACAGATCGTCGAACCGAAGCGGCGCGCAAGCCGCTCCCGCGGGTTTTTCGCCGCCGGTTTTTTGCCTCCACCAGTCCCGTTCGCCGATTTCCCAGACGGGATTTTCGGGGTCGGGCGCGGCGTCCGGGGCGAGGGTGTTCTGGAGCACGTTGTCGAGTCGCAGGGTTTTCGACGTCGGCGCCGGGGCCTCGGTGATGAGATGCAATGCGCGCTTGGCGCGGGTCATGGCGACGT
>DMJA01000207.1 GCA_003451935.1 Verrucomicrobiota bacterium
GGGCAGTGCGAGCCGGGCCAAGCGATGGATTCCTCACGCGGGATGCGCCAGATGCAGACATTGAGGAAGCTGCCGATGCACAGCCCGGCGAGAAAGATGAAGGCCGTCAGGATGGGAAAGGCCTCGGCGGGGAAGGGGTTCATGGGCGGCGGGCTTTCAGCGCGCGCTCCAGCGCGGCGCGCATAGCGGGGATGGGTGGTTTGCGGCCGGTCCAGAGGTGGAAGGAGCGGGCGCCTTGGTGGAGAAGCATGCCGAGGCCGTTGGCCGTGCGGGCTCCGGCGGCCTTGGCGGTGGCAAGCAGAGGCGTGATGGAGGGATTATAGATGAGGTCGAAGACGAGCTGGCCGGAATGGAAGGCCTCGGGGGGGAGGAGCGAGGGATCGCCGGGGTGCATGCCGATGGGGGTGGCGTGGATGATGAGGTCGCAGTTGCGCGCGGCGGTGCGGGAGCGGGCGAGGGAGACGCCGGCGACAGGAAGTCCAGGCGCGGCCTGGCGCAGGGCGAGGAGAAGGCGCCGGCGGGCGGCGAGGTTGACGTCGGCGACGAGGATGGATTCGGCGCCCTGCATCGCACAAACGATGGCAAGAGCCCGTCCGGCGCCTCCGCAGCCAAGGAGGAGGATGCGCTTGCCGCGCGGGGTGGCGCGGAAAGCTTCCTTCAGCGCGTCGAGAAAACCGGGCGCATCGGTGTTGTCGCCGAGGAGCGCGCCGTCGGGGCGAAAGACGACGGTATTGACGGAATGCAGCAGCTTGGCGGTGTCGGAGAGAACATGCTTAACGGCAAGGAAGCGGTAGGCGGCCTCCTTGTGGGGGATGGTGACGTTGACGCCGCCAAAATTATTCGCGCGCAGTTGTTCCAGGGTACAGGGAATGCCGCCGGGCGGGACATCGAGGAGGGAATAATGCGCGCGCAGCCTGAGGGCCTTGAAGGCGGCGTTGTGCATCGCGGGGGAAAGCGAATGGCCGACCGGATGGCCGAGGAGGGCGAAGGACATGAGCTTGCCGGATTTCATAGCGCTAAAAGAGTGGCGCATTTCGGCGCGGAGGGAAAGCCAGAAGATGAATCAGAACTCATGAAAACGGCCGGAAACGATTTGGCAGGAAAACAGGAAACGACAGGAAAACAGGAGAGATCAGTTAGCGGGGAGGAGGATGGCGACGAATTCGCCTTTGAGGGAGTGGGTCTGGTAGTGGCGGCGGAGTTCGGCGGGGGTGCCGGCCACCGTTTCTTCGAATTTCTTGGTGAGCTCGCGGGCGATGAAGAGTTTCCGTTCCGGGCCGAGTTCCTGTTCGACTTCGTCGAGAAGTTTCAAGATGCGGTGGGTGGATTCGTAGAAGACGACGGGAGAGGGAAAGTCGGCCAGCTCCTTCAGGCGACGGCGACGGGCGGCGGTTTTGTGGTCGAGGAAGCCTTCGAACAGGAATCCGCGGCTTTCGGTTTCACCGCAGAGGGCGATGGCGGCGGAGATCGCGCAGGGGCCGGGGATGACGGCGACGGGGAGCCCGGCGGCGCGGACGGCGGCGGCGGCGCGGGCGCCGGGGTCGGAGATGCCGGGCATGCCGGCGTCGGTGACGAGGGCGAGGGCTTCGCCGGCGCCAATGCGGCGGAGGATTTCGTCTTCGCGGGCGCGCTCGTTGAACTTGTGGCAGGAGATCATGGGGGTGCGGATGCCGTGGCGGTCGAGGAGGAGGCGGGTATGGCGCGTGTCCTCGGCGAGAATGTGGGAGGCGGAGCGCAGGACGCGCAAAGCGCGCAGGGTGATATCCTCCATGTTGCCGATGGGCGTGCCGACGAGGTAAAGGCCGGGCGGAAGCAAGCGCGGAGACGGAACCGCCCCCGGCGGTTCTGGCGCGGGGGCGGAGGGGCAGTCGTCCATGGGCGGTGCGCTACTCGTTGTCTTTCTCCACGAGCCGGATGGTGCGCGGTTTGGCGGCGTTCTTGAGCAGCTGGTCGGATTCGGCCAGATGCCGCCGGAGTTCGCCCAGCATGGACTTGAATTCGTCGGTGACGGTGACGCCCTTGAGGGTGCCGTCGACGGCCTGCTGGAGCTTGAAGATGTTATCAATGCTGGAGGCCAGCTCGGTGACGCGGCCGAGTTGCTCGGCGACCTTGTCCTGGGCTTTGGCGACCTGCGCGGCGGCATCGCCCTGCGCCTTTGTGATCTGGACGGTGGCCACCTGCTGGGCCTTGGCGAGTTGTTCGGCGGTCTTGGCCTGGGCGTCGGCGAGGCCGGCCGTGGAATCCGCAACGGACTTCGCGACGGCCTGGGCGAATTCGACCCCGGCGGCGGCGGGGGTGTCGTTGCCGATGCGGGCGAGGAGGTGCGAATCGATGTAGCCGGCGAGATGCGAGGCGAGCTGGAGGCGCGCGATGGCGACGACGAGCAGAAGGGCCATCAGGCCGGTGCCGAGCGTCAGGAGGACTTGCGGGGGGCCGAAGCTGGCGCAACCCGCCAGCAAGGCGAGGACGGCGGCGGTTTCGGCGACGAGCAGGACCAGCACGCGGAGCATCTGGTGGCCGGCCATGGCGGCGACCTGCGGGCCGGACGCGCCGGCGGCCCAGGCGGCCAGCAGGCGGCGGATATGGCGGTGGAGCGGGGTGCAGCCTTTCAGCGCGGCGAGCCGTTCGCCGGCGACGGTGCGCTCGGACAGATCGAGGTCGTCGGGGAGCGGATTCGAGCACAGCGCGCGGACCTGGACGAGCCAGTCGAGGATGGACAGAACGACGTAGGCGAGGCCGATGCCGGTGGCCAGCAGGGCCGAGAGCTTGGAAACGTCCCAGGTCTTGTCGACGCCGATCGGGATGCCGATCGCCGCGCCGAGGACGATGCCGAGGGCGACGACCCAGAGGATGCCCGTGAACATGCCGTAGCCCCTGCACTTTGACTTGCGATTTTCCATCCTCGCCACCTTTCGCGTCGGTTTGACTATCGAGCGAGCAGTATGGGGATTTCGCGGTGGAATGTCAAAGGCGGATGAGCTTTAATGAAAGAAATGAAATGGGAATGGATCATGGGAGTGGCGGTCTGGATGGCCGGCGTCGCCGGCATGGCCGGGGAGTGGGCCGTGGTCCCGAGGCATGGGACGCGCGCCGGGGATGCCGGCGGATTCGAGATGGGGCGGACGGAAGTGGCGGTGGCGGATTTCGTGGAATACCTGAATGGGGCGGGCGTGCCGGATTTTCCGGAAACCGGACAGATTGTGCGACGTTCCGGCGGGACATATGCCGCGAAACAAAAGGTGGGCAGGCAGGCGCTGTCGGAGGTGACGCCGGCCGAGGCGGAGGCGTATTGCCGCTGGCGTTCGCAAAAATCCAAACGGACGGTGCGTTTGCCCACCGAGGCGGAATGGGAAGCGGCCGCGCGCGGGGGCGTGGATGGCGCGCCTTTTCCCTGGGGCTGGGGCGGGAAGGTGGAGGAATGGGCCCGGTTCGCCGCGCCCGGGCCTGCGCCCCGGATCGGACATTCCAAGGCCAACGGATTTGGGCTGGTGGACATGGCGGGAAATCTTTATGAGTGGTGCGCGCCCGGGGCCGGACAGCCTTCAGGCTTCCGCGCGGCCCGGGGCGGAAGCTGGGCGGAGAGGGATGCCCGGCGGCTGGAGGTGGAACACCGTCCATTTTTCGCGGAGGGCTACCGCGGACAGGATGTTGGCTTCCGCGTGTTGCGCGAGGCAAAGGACCGCGAGGAGGGGAATTGGAGGACAGAACATGAACCTTGAACCGGCAGGAATGGCGGTGCACGAGGCGCGGATGCGCCTGGCGCTGCGGCAGGCGAGGCAGGCGGCGGAGGCCGGTGAAGTCCCCGTGGGCGCGGTGATCTACAACGGCGGGGCGCTGGCGGGGCAGGCGTGGAACCAGACGCAGATGCTGAAGGATCCGACGGCGCATGCCGAGATGCTGGCGATTACGCAGGCGGCGAGCGCGGCCGGGGATTGGCGGCTGGTGGACAGCATCCTGTATGTGACCAAAGAGCCATGCCCGATGTGCGCGGGGGCGATCGTGCTGGCGAGGATTCCGCTGGTGGTGTGGGGCATGAGCGACCCATTGCGCGGCGGAGCGGTCTCGCGTTTTCAAATCTTGCAGACGGCGGAGCTGAATCACCGTTCGGAAGTGCTGGCCGGGGTGCTGGAAGAGGAATGTACGGCCTTGATCAAGGATTTCTTCAAAAAACGGCGCACGAAAGGCAAAAAAGACGAGGATTTTGGATGAAAACTTCAATTTTCGTCCATTTTGGATTGAAAATAGGCAAAAATAGTTCCTGAGCGATGATTTTTGCTACCTCGGGGGCCGAGGTTTGGCGGATTTCGGGGATTTCCATGGCGATTTCGTAACCGTTTTACCCCATCTGGAAAACTTCGGTTTTTGGGTGCGGATTTTATTGTATTTGGAGGGGATTTTGGATAGCTTCTCTTACTTAATTGTATAGAGAAAAGACGGTACCATGGCAGAGCAAGAAAATGGCGATTTGAAGGGGGCGTCCCCGGCGGCGAAACCCGAGACCTATGACGGTTCCAAGATCCAAGTCTTGGAGGGATTGGAAGCGGTCCGGAAACGTCCGGCGATGTACATCGGGGACACGTTCCAGCGGGGGCTGCACCACTGCGTGTACGAGGTGGTGGACAATTCCATCGACGAGGCCCTGGCGGGATATTGCACGCACATTGAAGTGGAGTTGGCGGCGGACGGATCGGTTTCCGTGACCGACAACGGGCGCGGCATCCCGGTGGACCTGCACCCGAAGCTGAAGAAGCCGGCGGTGGAGGTGGCGCTGACGGTGCTGCACGCGGGCGGCAAGTTCGACCACGGCAGCTACAAGGTGTCGGGCGGCCTGCACGGCGT
>DMJA01000093.1 GCA_003451935.1 Verrucomicrobiota bacterium
CGAGCACGAGCGAGGCCCGTCGCCTGGTGCAGGCCGGCGCCGTGAAGATCGGCGACGACAAGGTGTCGGATTTCCGGCTGGAGATCGAGCCGAAGGATGGGCTGGTGATCCGCAGCGGCAAGCGCGGATTCGCGAAAGTGAAACTGGGATAGCCTCCCGCCGTAGCAACTACGAATAACTCGAATTGTGCGAATTGAATCAGGTTTGGATTACCTGTAGCCGGCCCCGCTGGGGCCGGAGTCTTAATCCTGCTTTCCGCGCCCAGCGTGCGCGGCTACAACAGATTTCCAAAAGCCCGGACATGATGTTTGTTTGGTTTATCCTGTTTTCCAGCGTTTCCTGTTTTCCTGCTAAACTCTTCCCGTGAAATTGCCGAATTCCATGGAACGATTGCAGGACGAAGCCCTTGAGGGGCTGGTCGAACTGGTCACGTTCCATAGCGAGGAGACGGGGTTCTGCGTGCTGAAGGTGAAGGCGCGGGGCTTCCGCGAGACGGTGGCGGTGGTCGGGAAGCTGCCGCGCATCGACGTGGGGGAATGGATCAAGGCCAAGGGCAAGTGGACCATCGACCGGAAACATGGCCGCCAGTTTCAGGCCGAGCATCTGGAAGCCGTCGTGCCGAATTCGCTGGAAGGCATCGAGAAATTCCTTGGTTCGGGCCTCATCAAGGGCATCGGCCCGGTCTACGCAAAGAAACTGGTGCAGGCTTTCGGCCTGGCCGTGCTCGACGTGATCGAAAATCGCTCCGCCGAACTGGAGCGGGTGGACGGCATCGGGAAGATGCGCCGCCAGCAGATCAAGGAATCGTGGAAAGCGCAGAAGACCATTCGCGAGATCATGACGTTTTTGTTCGCGAACGGGGTGAGCACGGGGCGCGCGTTCCGCATCTACAAGGCCTATGGCGAGGAGGCCATCGCCAAGGTGCGGATGGATCCGTACTGCCTTGCGCGCGATATCCACGGCATCGGGTTCAAAATCGCCGACCAGATCGCGGAAAAGCTTGGCATCGAGAAGGAATCCATTCTACGCGCACGGGCGGGACTGACCTACGTGCTGCTGGAGCTGTCGAACCAGGGGCATTGCGCCTATCCCCGCGAGACGCTGCTGGCCAAATCCGCGGACATGCTGGGCATCCCACTGGGGACGCTGGAGGAGGCGCTGCGCATCGAGATGGAAAACGGCCAGCTGACCATTGGCGCGGGCGAGGACAACGAACCGTGGGTGTATCTCGCCGCGCTGGACTTTGCCGAACGCGAGGCGGCGGCGCGCCTCGCCGAGGTATGCAATGGGCCGCATCCGTGCCCCAAGATCGACTTGCCGGTTGCCGTCGATTGGGTGCAGAAGCAGTTGAAGATCGAGCTGGCCCAAGGCCAGAAAGACGCCTTTTTCGGGGCGTTCAACCACAAGGTGCTGGTCATCACGGGCGGGCCGGGGGTGGGCAAGACCACGCTGGTGCGATCGCTGGTGAAGGTGCTGGCGGCGAAGAAGCAGCGCATCATGCTCTGCGCGCCGACGGGCCGCGCCGCCAAGCGCATGGCGGAGCTGTCGGGCATGGAGGCCAAGACCATCCACCGCCTGCTGGCCTTTGAGCCGGGCACCGGCCAGTTCCGCCACAACGCGCGCCATCCGCTGGAAACCGATGTCCTCATCGTCGACGAAACCAGCATGATCGACATCCAGCTCGCGGTGCACCTGTTCCGTGCGGTGCCGAAAAGCGGGCTGCTGGTGCTGGTGGGCGACGTGGACCAGTTGCCATCCGTCGGCCCCGGCTGCGTGTTGCGGGACATCATCGAATCGGGCACGCTGCCCGTCTATCGCCTGACGGAAATCTTTCGCCAGGACGAAGGCAGCCGGATCGTCCGCAATGCGCACCGCATCAATTCGGGCCAAATGCCCGAATTGCCGGGCAAGGACGAGGGCATGGCCGGCGGTGGCGATTTCTTCTTCGTGAAGGCAGAAACGCCGGAGCGTGCGGTGGAATTGATCCGTAAGCTGGTTTGCGAAGCCATTCCGCGACGCTTCCGGCTGGATCCGATGACCGACGTGCAGATCCTGACCCCGATGCAAAAGGGCGAACTGGGCGCGCGGAACCTGAACGCCGCGATGCAGGCCGCGCTGAATCCGCATGGCGTCGATGTCGAGCGCTTTGGCTGGAAATTCCGCGAGGGCGACCGCGTGATGCAGACGGAGAACAACTACGACAAGGATGTGTTCAATGGCGACATCGGCCTTGTCCAGAAGGTGGACGCCTCGGAGCAGGAGATCGTGGTGCGTTACGACGACCGCAAGGTGGCCTACGACTTCCAGGAACTCGACGAGCTGACGCCGGCCTACGCGGTGACGGTGCACAAGAGCCAGGGCAGCGAATATCCCTGCGTGGTGCTGCCGATGCACACCCAGCACTTCGTCATGCTGCAGCGCAACCTGCTCTACACCGGCATTACCCGCGGCAAGAAGCTGGTGGTGGTCGTCGGAACGGAGAAGGCCGTGGGCCTCGCCGTGCGCAACGCCGAGGCCGGCCGCCGAAACACGACGCTGCGCCGCCGCCTCCGCGAAGCCTTCGGGACCGCCTAGCCCCAATGGGAGAAAGCCGCAGGAAGGAATTGCGTGGGGGGTGGGGCCGGGCGTAGGATCGATTGCGGAAACAGGAGGATACGATGAGCGACACAAAGGAATGCTGTCCGAGGTTCGATCCGGCGCCGTGGCAGGAACGGCAAATCACGCTGGACGGGAAACGGTTTGTGAAGGACCGGGTGCGGAGCTTCCTGCGCATTCCGCTGAACTTTGGCGGGGTGATGGTGCGCAACATGGCGAAGATCCAGGCGGCGGGGGCGGAGGTGCCCAACATGCTGCTGCTGTCGGACGAAAACTCCTTGTGGGGTTCGGACGTGTATCTGGAAGTGGCCAAGGATGTCCCCGGCGCGGAGATGGCGTCGATTTCGGGGACGTTCCTTGCGCAGGCCTACGAGGGGCCATACCGGGCCATTCCGAAATGGATCGCCGATATGAGATTGCGGTTGAGCAACAAGGGAAAGACGCTCCAGAAATTGTATTTCTACTATACAACCTGTCCGAAGTGCGCGCAGAAGTACGGCAAGAACTACGTCGTGCTGCTCGCGAAGATCTGACGCATCAGCGCGCCAAGCGGCGGGCGGCGGCTCCCAGCGCGGGGAGCGGATACCGCGTGAGGGCGCGCAGAAGCTGCCGGGCGGCGACGGGGATGTGATGGGCGAAATGGGCCATGCCGGGCTTTTGCGAGAGCACGGCGTAGGCTCCGAGGGCTTGGCACAAGCGCTGGATGCCCCCGGCGGGGAAGGCGGCGGCGATTTCCTTCCCGCGCGGATGCCGCCGGGCGTAATAGCCCAGAAGCCGCCGCTGGAGGGGTTCAGGAAGGTCGGCGTAGGGGTCGCAGAGGAGGCTGGCGAGGTCATAGGCGGCGGGGCCTCGCCGCATGCCTTGGTAGTCGATCATGACGGGCTGTGCATCGCGGAACAGGATGTTGCTGGATTGCCAGTCACGGTGGATCAGCGCCTGCGGGGAGTTCGCGAGGATTTCGGAAACCGATTTCAATTCCGCGGCGACGTCGGCGATTTGTTCCCCTGAGGCGTGGAGATGGGCGCGGAGGATGTTTTCGATGAAGTAGGCGTGTTCCCAGGCGTAGAGGGTGTCATCGAAGCCGGGCATGAGGGGGAGGTGGGCCTTGCGCGCGGCAGGAAGGCCTTCGAGGTGCAGGCGCAGTGTGATGCCGAGGAGTTTCTTGTAGAGGCGGAGGATCTTGGAAGCCGTCAGGGTCGGCAAGCGCGATTCGAGGGTGTCGTTGCCGTGATCCTCGATGGCGAGGAACCGGTCGCGCGGGGAATCAAGCAGCAGGCGTGGCACGGGGATGCCGAGGGAGGCGAGGAATCGCGTATGGCGGGCGTAGAGTTGGTTGTCGGGGCGCTCGGGTGACCAGCGGATCAGGATCGAAGGTTTTTTTTCATCGCGCAGCCGGAAAAATTCGCGGGAGGAGCCGCGTGGAGGGAGGACTTCGATGGGGGAGAGTAGACCAGAGACCGGAGACTGGAGACCGGAGACTTGGGACAGGAGGCGTTGTTCGCGCGGGGTCAAGACAGCGGCGGCGGGCAAGGTGAAGGCTTCGCCGGCGTGGCCGAGGCGCTGGGCGGTGTCGCGGTGGGCCTGGACGTATTGGGCGTGC
>DMJA01000107.1 GCA_003451935.1 Verrucomicrobiota bacterium
TCCACACAATGGAAAAAAGGTTCCGCGCGGGCTTCACGCTGGTGGAGTTGCTGGCCGTCCTGGCGGTGATCGGCCTGTTGGCGGCGATCCTGGCGGTTTCGATGCCGGCGGCGAAGGCGGCGGCGGACGCGGCGGCGTGCCGCTCGAATTTGCGGCAGCTGGCGGCGGCCAACCTCGCCTATGCGGCGGACCACGGGCGGTACGTGGCGGCGGCGACGGATATCGTGGGCGGCAACTCCGTGCGCTGGCACGGGGTGCGCAGCGGCGGGAAGGCGTTCGACGGCTCGAAGGGCCCGCTGGCGGAGTATCTCGGCGGAACGGCGGCCAGCGCCTGGGTGCGGCGCTGCCCCGGCTTCCGTCCGGAGGCGGCGGGCTTCGAGGCGTCCTGCGGGGGCTATGGCTACAACGCGCTGGGCGTCGGGTCCGAGGTCTGCCGGCCGGGGGGCGGCGGAACCACCGTCGGCATGCGCCCGGGGGCCATCGCCCACCCGGCGCAGACGGTCATGTTCGCCGATGCGGCGTTCCTGCAGGGGGGGGCGCGGGGCCGGTTGATCGAGTATTCGTTCGCGGAACCGCCGAAATTCAGCTCGGGGGGCACGCCGTGGCCGTCCATCCATTTCCGCCACCGGGGGCGGGCGGGGGTGGCCTGGTGCGATGGCCATGTCTCGGCCGAGACGATGGACCGGTCGGACGGGCGGTCGGCCGGCCACGACCTGGGGTGGTTCGGGCCCGAGGACAACCGCTGGTTCGACCCGTTTTAGGGGTTGACGGCGGCGGGGGGGCGGGAGTAGGGTGTTCCGCGTCGATACAACTCTGGCTGTTCTGTGAGAGTGGGTTTTCCCACTCTTTTGCATATAGGGAGTTGGTGGTTTACTGTGCTTTTCCCCCGTTTGGGGAGGAGGTCTGAAATATGAACAACGAATTGCTGGCTGTTTTTGAATATATGGAGCGGGAGCGCAAGCTGGACCGCGAAACCCTCGCGCAGCTCGTGGAGTCTGCCCTGCAGGCGGCGGGCCGCAAAAGCATCGGCCGCGTGCGGGACCTGCGCATCGAGATCAATCGCAAGACCTTGGAGATCAAGGCCTTCGCAAGCATCCAGGTTGTGGATTTCGTGCGCAACCGCGACGAGGAAATCTCCGTCGGGGAAGTCCAGGCCAAGTATCCCGGCAAGAACTACAAGCTGGGCGACTTGATCGAGATCGAGGTCACGCCGCGCAATTTCGGGCGCATCGCCGCCCAGACGGCCAAGCAGGCCATCATCCAGAAACTGCGGATCGCGGAGAAGGACAAGGTCTTCGCCGCCTACAAGGACCACGTGGGCGAAATCGTCACCGGCACCGTCCGGCGCTTCGAGCGCAGCGACGTGGTCGTGGACCTCGGCGACGCGGAGACCATCATGCCCAGCAAGGAACGGGTGCCGAGCGAGGAATACCAGATGGGCGACCGCATCCGGTTCCTGCTGCTCAACCTCGACGCGCAGTCGCAGGGCACCCAGCTCGTCCTGTCGCGCGCCAATCCCGAATTCATCAAGAAGCTCTTCGAGCTCGAAGTCTCCGAGATCGCCGACGGCACCGTCGAGATCAAGGGCCTGGCCCGGGAGGCGGGCTTCCGCACCAAGATCGCCGTGCACTCGAACGACCCGAAGGTCGATCCGGTGGGCGCGTGCGTGGGCCTGCGCGGCCAGCGCGTCAAGAACATCGTCCGCGAACTGTCGGGCGAGAAGGTGGACATCGTCAAGTGGAGCACGGACATCAAGACGTTCGTGACCAACTCGCTGGCGCCCGCCAAGCTGCTGCGCCTCGAGGTGGACGAGGCCGAAAACGCCGTGAAGGTCATCGTCGAGGCCGACCAGCTCTCGCTGGCCATCGGCAAGAAGGGCCAGAACGCCCGGCTGACCTCCAAGCTGACGGGCTGGAAGATCGATGTGCAGAAGGACGAGGCCGACATCACCTTCGAAGAGAAGATTTCGCGCGCCACCGCCCAGCTGGCCGGCGTCGAGGGCATCGGGCCGGAAAACGCCGCGAAGCTCGTCGCTTCCGGCTTCCTCACGCTCGAGGGCATCCTGGCGGCGGACATCCAGGACCTGGTGGATGTGGAAGGCTTCGATGCCGACATCGCCCATCAGGTGCGGGCCGCGGCCGAAGCCGCGTTCGAGCGCGAAAACGGAAAGGCTGCCGAATAACATGAGAATCTGCGATCTAGCCAAGGAATTGATGACCACGGGCAAGGAGCTCCTGGCGCTCCTCCAGACCCGCGGATGCACCGCGCGCAGCACGCAGGCGAACCTGACGCCCGACCTGGAGCAGTTTCTGCGCGACGAAATCAAGCGCATCTACTACACGGCGCCCGCCCCGGCCCCGGTCGCGGCCCCCGCCGCGCCCAGCACCCCCGTCGCCGCCCCGCCGGCGAAATCGGCGCCGGCCCAGCCCGCCGCGGCGGAAGCCCAACCGGCCGAACCGGCCGAGGCCCCCGCCCCCGTGGCGGAGCCGGAAGCCAAGGTCGTCGCCATCAAAGGCCATGTCGTCGTCAAGGATTTCGCCGAACTGCTGGGCATCAAGCCCAATGTACTGATCGCCAAGCTGATGAAGCTGGGCATCTTCGCCTCCATCGGCATGAAGATCGATTTCAAGGCGGCCGAGCAGATTGCCAAGGACCTGGGCTTCGTCCTCGAACACGAAAAGAAGGCCGCCCCCCCGCCCCAGCCGGCCAAGCCGGAGCCCAAGCCCGAAGACGGCACCGACGCGAAGGACGACCTGCTGCCGCGCCCGCCGGTCGTCACCTTCATGGGCCACGTGGACCACGGCA
>DMJA01000199.1 GCA_003451935.1 Verrucomicrobiota bacterium
GCACCTGGAAGCTGGCTGAAGTCGTTGCTGACCCGCAGCCCCTGCCCCGGGGCGAAGTCTGGCCCTCCGCCTCCAATTTGATGCCCCTGACCGAAGCAAATTGGCACAAGCGCCAATGCAACGCCCCCGAGAACCCATACAACGATCTTACCAACCCAACGCCGACCCTTCATGCCCACAACCTTCCGGCTTTCTCCCCGGAGAGCCACGCCTCTGAGAGTGTACCCAATGTATGTGGACGATGATTAGGAAGTAAATGAAAATTTTGTTAATTCCCTTGATGACAGGCAGTTCGGCATCGGTATTGTTCAATGTTAGACAATACCTGTATCATCCCAAGTCGAATGAAATGTCGGCTCATGCCTGGACACTTTTGGGCCGAACGACGGACTCTGCACCTTGACAATCACGGCCAGCAGGTTCAGATACTCGATCGGCTAGACGGACAGGGTTCGACGCCGTGTGAACTACGCCGGAAATGTCACTGTTCGGCTGGCCCTTGGGCTGTCCACCAAATGCGGGGGCAAGGCCCGCTTCTCATCAACAAGGCTGTCCACCAAATGTAGGCCCGCGTTTCCGCAGGCCTTGCTGTTTTCACGCCTCGATCAAAACTGGACCGCTGGCGCCATCTCGGCGCCCTGCGCGGCCTCGAACGGCGTCCGAAGGTTGAATCCCGCCAGGCGCGCGACCAGCGCCGTCGGCATCTGCCGGACGGCGGTGTTGTAGACCTGCACCGATTCGTTGTAGCGCTGACGCTCGACGTTGATGCGGTTTTCGGTTCCGGCCAGTTCGTCCTGCAAGGCAATGAAGTTCTGGTTGGCCTTCAACTCCGGATAATTCTCCACCACGACCATCAGGCGGCCCAGCGCGCCTTCCAAGCCGGAAGCGGCATCGACCTTTTCCGCCGGGGTCTTCGCCTCGCCCCACTGGCTGCGCAGGCGGGTGATTTCCTCCAAGATGCCCTTCTCGTGCCCGGCATAGCCCTTGACGGTGTTGACCAGATTGGGAATCAGGTCGAACCGCCGCTGCAGGGAGGATTCGACATTGCCCCACGACTTGTTGCAGGCCTCATCCTTGGCCACGACGCCGTTATACATGCCCATCACCGACAGACCCACAATCACGGCCAGTAGAATCACCACGCCAACCGCCACCAAACATCCCTTGTTCATGATTTTTCCTTCTGTTGTATTTTCTACATCACCAGCCGCGGCTCGATCCACCCCCGCCCGAGCGCCCGCCGCCAAATCCGCCGAATCCGCCGCCGCCGGAACTCCCCCCGCTGCTCCAGCCAGAGGAGAGGCGTCCGTCCGATCCCCCGCCGCCCCGGCCCCCGCGCCGCGCCGACCGCGCGATCCAGATGAAAAGGAGGATGAAAAAAATCAGGAAAATGAGGATTGGGATCGGGCTGCCATTGGCCGCGGCGGCCTCCGGCAGGGCCTCGCCGCCCATCACCGCCATCAGGATCTGGGCGCCATCGATCAGCCCCTGCGCGTAGTCGCCCTCCTTGAAGCGCGGAACAATATATTCGTCCTGGATGCGGCCGGTCTTGGCATCGTTCAAGACACCTTCGAGGCCATAGCCGACCTCGATGCGCATCTTGCGGTCCTCCATGGCCGCCAACAGGAGGACGCCGTTGTCCTTGCCTTTTTCGCCGATGCCCCATTGTTCGAACAACTTCACCGCAAAGTCGTCGATTTCGCCGCCCTGCAGGGATTTCAGCGCCACCACGGCCAATTGCGCGCCATTCGTCTGGCGCAGCGCGACAAGGCGGCTTTCCAGCGCCGCCTTCTGCTCCTGCGTGAACACCCCCGCCCAGTCGCTCACGTTCCCCTGCGGCGAGAGTCCTTCCCGGAACCGGTCCGATTCGATTTTCCCATCCTGTCCACAGGCGCAGGAAATGGATAAGCCGAGCGCCGCCGCCCAGAGGACATGTCGCTTCCACCACATGCCCAGACGTTATCAAAACCAGACCCGCCCGCGATATTTTTTTGAAAATCCGGTTTTCCGGGGTAGGCTCCTTGTTTAAATCCAAAGGAGAAACCCGTGGCCGAGACCCCGAAAACAGTAAAAAGCAACAACCTGATGTCCACCGCCATTCCCATGGCCGGACTGGTGGCGGTGGCGCCCGGCGCCGTGGTCAGCCGCACCGTCATTTCCAAGAAAGCCGGAACGGTTACGTTGTTCGCGTTCGACAAGGGCCAGGGACTGAGCACCCATTCGGCGCCTTATGACGCGATGGTCTGGATCCTCGACGGCGAAGTGGCCATCACGATCGACGGCAAGAAGCTGCGCGCCAAGTCCGGCGACATGGTCCTCATGCCCGCCAACCTGCCCCACGCGCTCCACGCCAGCCGTCCCTTCAAGATGGCGCTGGTGATGATCAAGGAGAAGTGAGCCGATCCTCGGCTTCGTCCACATAGTTCTGCCAGCGGGTGCGGGGCAGGCCGGAGGATGCGGGCGGCGGGGCGGCGAAATCATCGGCGACGGGCCGGTCGAAGGAATCCACGTAGCGCTTGCGGGTCTGGTGGCTTTCCAGGAAATCCTGGTGGGCGCGTTCGGCGCGCAGCCAAAGCTGGTTCAGCGCGACCTGCCAAGTGGCATCGTCCGGCGGCCGCAACTGGCCTTTCCCGGCGCGGGGACGCCGCCACCACGAATGCTTCTGGGGCGGCGGCATGCCGAGCTGGTCGAAGAAGGCCGCATAGGAGGCCAGCACGCCCCGCAAGGCGGGCACCGCGCCCAGTTCGAGGCTTTGCACCTGCAGGGACAGCGACGCGGCCACCGGCACCGTCCACGGCTGACCGCGGTATTCCACAAGCTCGCGCGCGAACATCTCCTGCGGGACCTCCTCTGGAATGGCCTCGGCCAAATCCCGCGGGCGGAAATTCAAGGTCTGCAGCAGTTTCTCCTCTACTTGGAGGCTCCGGTCGCCCCAGGCCTCCGCATGGCGGCTCCGGGCGCGTTGATCGAGATGTTCCCGCCAGGCTTCCTCGGGTTTACGGTCGCGCAAAACCCGGCTGTGCGCGCGAAGCCACGCGGCATCGACGGGTTGGCGGGTGCCGACGGCCTTGAACAGGGCGGCCCACGCATCCAGATCGCCATCGGGAAACAGGAATTCCACCGCGGCGGCGGCATAAGCCTTCTCGCGCCAGCGCCCCGGCGGGAGGGTTTCCAACTTGACGACCTGCGCCAGCGGCATCGTGCGCCCCTCGCCGATCTCGCGCGAAATCCAGTCGCGGTTCCGCGAGCGCAGCGCCGCCTGCGAATTCTGGACCAGCCCGGCGGAAATCCAATCGGGAACGGTCGCGCCCATGCCCGTGCGCTGCCCGGCGGGCGTGTATTCCGCCGCATAGCGGTTCAGCAACAGCCAGCAGGCGCCCTCCAGCAAGTCCTCTTCGTCGAGCCGGACCGTCCCCGGCACCACCAGGCGCTGGTAGAAATGCCCGTCGTCCCACCCCTGCACCTTCAGCACCTGGGCCCCCGGCGACGACGAACTCTGCACCATGACGCCCAGCACCTGGCCGCGCTGCATCGGCAGGGGCATGCCGGTCTGCTTCTCCACCTTGTCCGCCTGTTCGGAGAGTTTGCGCGCCAGCACCATGTTCTCGGCGGAAGTCATGCCCGACACCATGAAGCGGCGGTCGGCGCTGTAGATGGCCGCGCGGCCGGGCTTGCCCGGGCGGAGCGGCTCGACTTGCGCCTGCGCTCCAGCGGCGCACGCCAGGGCCAGCCAAGCCAAGAGGCACGTTCGATTCGTTGCCGGCCGACGCTGCATGGCTAGATCGGCCGGAACCGGATCCGCTTCGGCTGGTCGGCCGCGTCGCCCAGCAAGCGGCGGCGTTGCTCGTGGTAGCCCTCGAAGTTGCCCTCGAACCAGGTCGCCGAGCCGTCGTCTTCGAAGGCCAGGATGTGCGTGGCGATGCGGTCGAGGAACCAGCGGTCGTGGCTGACCACCACCGCGCATCCCCCGAACGACTGGATGCCCTCCTCGAGCGCGCGCAGGGTGGTCACATCGAGGTCGTTCGTCGGCTCGTCGAGCAACAGGAGGTTGCCGCCGCGGCGCAGCAGCTTCGCCAGATGCACGCGGTTGCGCTCCCCGCCCGACAGCTCGCCGACCTTCTTCTGCTGGTCGGTGCCGCGGAAGTTGAACCGCGTGCAATAGGCGCGGCCGTTCATTGGCTTGCCGCCCAGGTCCAGCGTCTCCTGCCCGCCCGTGATCTCCTCGAACACGGTGTTCTTCGGATCCAGCGCATCGCGGGACTGGTTCACATAGGACAGCTCGACGGTCTCGCCGACGGTCAGCGTGCCGCCGTCGGGCTTTTCTTCGCCCACGATCATCCGCAGCAGCGTGGTCTTGCCGGCCCCGTTGGGGCCGATGACCCCGACGATGCCGCCGCGAGGCAGGTTGAAGTTCACCTTGTCCATGATCAGGCGGTGGCCATACACCTTGCGCAAATCCTGCGCACGGACAACGAGGTCGCCCAGGCGCTTGCCGGAAGGGATCTGGATTTCCAACGTATCCTCGCGCGTATCCACCTGCTGGGAAGCCAGCTCCTCATAGCGCGACAGGCGCGCCTTGCTCTTGGACATGCGCCCCGTCGGATTCAGGCGGATCCATTCCAATTCGCGCTGGAGGATTTTCTGGCGGGCCGCATTCTGCTTGCTCTGCTGGGCCGAAATCGCCTGCTTGGTCTCCAGCCATTTCTCGTAATTCCCCTTGTACGGGGTGCCCCGCCCCGCATCCATCTCCAGGATCCATTCCGTCACGTTGTTCAGGAAATACCGGTCGTGGGTCACCACCACCAGCGTGCCGCTGAATTTTTTCAGATATTCCTCCAGCCACGCCACGGTCTCCGCATCGAGATGGTTCGTGGGCTCGTCGAGCAGCAGGGCGTCGGGATTCGACAGCAGCAACCGGCACAGCGCCACGCGGCGCTTCTCGCCGCCGGAGAGCTTGCGCACATCCGCATCGCCCGGCGGCAGGCGCAAGGCGTCCATCGCCCGCTCCACCTGGCTGTCCAGGCTCCACAGGTCGCGCGAGTCGATCAGGTCCTGCAGCCGGCCCAGCTCGTTGTTCAGCTTCTCGGATTCCGCATCCGACAGCGTCTCGCCCAGCTTGCCGCACAGCTCGTCGTAGCGGTCGAGGATCGCCTGCGCCGCCGCCGCGCCGTCCGCGACGTTGCCGGCCACATCCTTCGTCTCGTCCAGATGCGGCTCCTGCGAAAGGTAACCCACCCGGATGCCGGGGGCGACGATGCATTCCCCGTGGTATTCCTTGTCCAGCCCGGCGATCACCTTCAGCAGCGACGATTTGCCCGCG
Organism: Verrucomicrobiota bacterium; assembly: GCA_003451935.1. Classification (GTDB taxonomy): domain Bacteria; phylum Verrucomicrobiota; class Kiritimatiellia; order CAIQIC01; family Lenti-01; genus Lenti-01. Next base: position 5,321 of record DMJA01000199.1, read on the forward strand.
CCGTTGCCGCCGATCACGCCGATCTTCGCGCCGAAGAAGAACGCCAGCGTGATGTCATCCAGCACCGTCAGGTGGTCGTACTGCTTGGACAGGTGGTTCAGGTTGAAGACATATTCGCCGGCCATGGGAATCTCCTCGTCGAAAACGCGCCCGGATCAAGGCGCCGGAAAGACCTGCACGGTCACCGTGCGGTTCAAGCGCCGGTTCGCAGGACTGTCGTTCGGGAACGGGGCCTGCCCCGGCGCGCCCGGCTGCGCCTCGAAAACCAGACCCTTGCCCGTGCGCGCAAACTGCGCCAGGTGCTCGGTGGCCACCTTGGCGCGCGCCGCGGCCAAATCGGCGTTGTCCTGGAACTGCGGAGTCGGCTTGCTCATCGGCACATCGTCGGTATAGCCCGTCACGACCACGCGCGTCCCGGCCTTCAGCGTCGCCAATTTCGCCGCAACGGCCTTCAATGCGCGCCACCCCTCCACCGAGATCCGGTCGGTGGACACGAATACGGGGTCGGTGAACCTCACCAGATAGGCTCCTCCGCCCAAGGAAATCTCCGTACCCGGGATTTTCCAGTCCGGCGCGGGAAGGGCCGGCGGCGAGGACACCGGTGACGGAGCCGCGGAAACCGGCGCGGCCGGCACCCTGGCCTCTTCCGCCGACGGCGCCGGGGCCATGTCGGCGGAAGGTTCCGGATTTTCCGCGGGGCCGCGGGGACGGGCGGTCCAAAAGGCGACCAGCCCCACCAGCACAATCAAAACGACCACAAGCGAAACCATGCGGCGATCCATTTCGACGCCTGCAAACCAGGCGGAAATACGCGCAATCGGCGAGGAGCGTGGCCGGGAGGGCGACCGAGGCGGAGGGGGTGGCACCGGCGCAGGGGCATAGCGGGGACGATGATAAATGCCCGTGCGCAGCGGGTGCGCTTCGCCCGATGGCGTGGACGGCTCGACGGGACGGGATGCGCCGGACTCGGACAGCACCGCCCGCACATCGGCGGACACGTCCGAAGGCGGCGCGGAAGAGGAAGGCAGGACCATCTCGGGCTCCGGCCGGGTTTCCGGCGCCGGCATCGCAAACTTCGGCGACGTGGCGGCGCGATCCGTAAGCGACGAAAACAAATCCAGCTGCCGCGAAGCCGGATCCTTGACATGGCCCTTCCGGCTGTTCATCTTGCCTTGCAGCGCATTCGAGAGTTCGCCCATCTTCGTTCCTCCGTGCCCGGGGCGCCTCAGCCCGCCACCACCAGGTTCACCATCCGCTTCGGAATGAAAATCTTCTTCTGGATCTCCTTGCCCGCGAGAAACGGCGCGGCCTCGGGGCAAGCCAGCGCCGCGGCCAGCACGGCTTCCTCTCCGGCCTCCGTCGGCACGCGGATGCGGCCGCGGACCTTGCCATTCACCTGCACGGGAATCTCCACCTCGGCTTCGCACAGATGCGCCTCGTCCCAGGCCGGCCACGGTTCGCGGGCCAGCGTATCCGCATGCCCCAGCCGGTTCCACAGCTCCTCCGCCAGATGCGGCGCGAACGGGCTCAGCAGCAGGATGAACGTGGACAGCATGGTGCGCGGAAGCTTCTCCCACGCCTGGGCCTCGTTCACGAAAATCATCATCGCGGAAATGGACGTGTTGTATTCCATCCGCTCGATGTCCCCGCTCACCTTCTTGATGACCGCATGCAGCGCGCGCAGCTGCGCCGGGGTCGGCCCGTCCTCCGACAGCTTGGGCGATGGATTGCCGGTCTCCTCGTCCACCACCAGGCGATAGACGCGGCTCAGGAAGCGCGAGACGCCCTCGACGCCCTTCATGCTCCACGGCTTCACCTGCGTGAGCGGACCCATGAACATTTCGTAGAGCCGCAGCGAATCCGCGCCGTATTGCTTCACGATGTCGTCGGGATTGATGACGTTGCCGCGGCTCTTGCTCATCTTGAACGCGCGCGCTGAAACGCGGACCTCCGGATGCGTCTTCAGCACGAAGGAATCGCCCTGCTTCTGCAGATCGGCTTCGGGCATGCGGACGGCCTGGTATTTCTCGCCCGTGCGCCGGTCGCAGCCGTTGTCGTCCACGCCTTCCGCCGAGACCCACGCGCCCGCCGCGTCGCGGTAGGCGTTGTATTCCATTTCGCCCAGGATCATGCCTTGGTTGA
>DMJA01000153.1 GCA_003451935.1 Verrucomicrobiota bacterium
CCTGCACGGCGACCCAGGTGCCATCCGGTCTCCGCACCCGGACCGTGTAGCGATAGGGCAGTTCACCGGGGGTGGGCGCCGTGGCCCGCAAGCCGGTGAACCGGACCGGCTCCGGAAATTGCAGCGTCAGCGTCCGGGGGGAAAGATCCGGCGCGTCTGGCCACGTCGTAGAGGCAGAACGGTCGAAGCGCGGGTGGGTGGCGGCCGGCCCCGGCCATCCATCCACTGATTCCGGGGTACGGCTGCGTTCCTGGACCCGGGGCACTTCCGGCGTATCGATCAAAGCGTAGCGGGCCGTGGTGCGGGCCTCGCCCGCCGGAACGTTCATGGCGGCCAGACTGCCTTCAACGAAGGGGAGATGGCCGCGCCGGACGAGATATCCGGCGTGGCCGGAAAATTCCCACGCGAGTTGGTGGCCGAGGAATCGATCGCTGAAGGCGGAGGCGAAGACGGGTTGGCCCAGCGACAGGAAGGTCAAGCGAGCGCCTTCGTAGCCTTCCACTTCCGAACCGGTGTCGAGGAGGGCGTCCCAGCCGCCTGCGCGTGCGGCTTCGATCGCCGCCACGAAGCGCCCGGTGGTTTGGCTCTGGTCCGTTTCTTTTTCCCGCGCGGCGTTGAGGGTGCCGGTCCCGTTGTAGATGGCCAGCAACAGTGCGGCGGCGAGGCCGGCCCTTCGGATCCACGCCAGATGGGCGTTCACCCACAGGGCCAGGCTCCAGCCCAGGAGCAAGGCGAGGGGCGCATTGAAATATCGAGGCACATGGCCCGACAGGGGATGGGGAAAATAGGTGAGGGCAAACACCGCCACCATGGCGAGCACCAGCAGGGCCGTGGCCGGGTCGGCCGAGCCGTTGCGTCTTCCGCGGAAGGCCAGGACCAGCCCTCCGGCCACTGCGGTCGCCCACAGAAGGGCGGCCAGGATGTGGATGAAGGCGGGGGAGAAGGTCCACAGCAGCGAGCGGGGCAGGTCGTAATCGAGAAATTCACGTCCGCTGTTGGCCACGGCGGCGAGGGAGAGGCGGCTGAAAATGGGCAACTGGACCTGGGCGGGATCGTGCTGGAGCTGCGGCAGGAAAACGGCGGCCACGGCCAAGGGGACGAGGCCATAGGGCAGCCACCGCGACAGGGGGCGCGGCTGGCGGCACAAGGTCCAGAGGCCCGCGATTCCGGCCGCGGCGAGGTAAGGCGCCACTTGCAGGTTGGTCCACACCGCCATGCCCGCGACGATCGCGAGGGCCAAGGCGTGGCGGCCCGTCGGCACAAAATCGCGGCGATCCAGGAACGGCAGGGCGAGGATCAGCAGGAGGGTACCGAAGAAATAAAATTCCGGATAACCGCCATAGGGCGCGGTGGTGTACCATGCGGACGGCCAGCCGGGAAACGCCGGGACCGAAGCGGCCGCCAAGGCCGCCCACGCGCCGTGGCGGCGCCGGAAAAAGAAATAGGTCGCGGCGATCCAAGCCAGGGCGAAGCCAATCGTGACAAATGTCATGGTCACGCGGCCAGGGGGGACGACCATGAAGACGAAGGCCAGCAAATAGGCTTCCAGCGCACCGAGGTAGTTTTGCCCGGCGAAAAACGCGGGGCGGTCGCCCGCGAGGATGTCGAGCGCCATTTGGCCGACGACGGCCGTGTCGATGGTCGGCACGTGCGCCTTCCATGCCAGATACAACCGCAGGGCGCCGGCGAGGCCCAGCATCAGGGCGAGCAGGACGAGGGGGGTGCGCGATGTCCGGGCGGGGTTCATGGGCGATGGCGCAGGGTGAGGTGGAGATTGGTGCCGGGTTGAACGCCCATCAAGGTGACGCCGCGTCCGGCGTCGTAGGGAAAGATTTTCACGTCGCCCTCGGCCCGCCACCCCGGCGTCCAGTTGTATTTGACGACCACGCGGTCTTGCGGCGCCTCCAAGTCCAGATCCAGCCGATCGAAAGTGGCCTTCACCCGGCCCGACCCTTGCAGGAACAGGGTCGAGTCGCGCCGGGTTTCGAAGATCTCGGTCCGGCCGATGGCATGGGCCGGGCGGTAATAGTTCGTGGTGCGGTGGAAGACATTTTTCCAGTCGTCGTGCCAAGTTACGATATGGGTGATGTTGTAGAGTTCCATGAAGGAAAACAGCACGTCTGGACCGTCGTAGCGGAACGGGCGGGGCGGGTATTGATATTCCACGAGCTTGGGGGAGAATCCGTAGTAATCGGCCGCCATCATTTCCCGGCCGGTGAACAGGGGCAGCGCGGCGATTTTGGCGCCGCCATAGGCATGGCCCGCATGGCCGGCAAACATTACCCGGCCGTCCTCGGGCACATGGGCGGCCAGCCAAGTGGTCAACTCCCGGGTGGCGTCCGGCATGGCATGGAACGGCACAAGCCCTTTGCCGTTCCATGTTTTTGCGCCTTGGTAGGCGCCCAGCAGCAGCACCGCCACCGTCCAGGCCGCGCCGGTCCGCAGCGCCGCGCCGGCCACGTGGCGTTTGGAGCGGACTTCCAGGGCGCGCCGGATCAGATGGTCCAGCCACCAAGCGGCGGGGATGATTGCGACCAGCGCCGCCGGGATGATCACCCGTTCCGTCTGGAGCAGTTTCCGGACTTCCTCGCCCCAGCCGGAAATCAGCACGAGGAGCAGGATCAAGGGGGCGAAAAAGCGCCGGGCGGAACGCCGCGGTCCGAAGAAACTGCCGATGAACCCGAAGACCACGATCAGCGGGGGGGTGCCGCGGAGATTCTGACCAAGCAAGGTCCATCCGTCGCGGAAGTGTTCCGGCAAGGTCTGTTGTGGCGTCGCTCCCATGAACTTCGCGATGTTGGCATATCGCAGCGGCGCCAGCGCCAATGGCAGGAGCAGGAGAAACAGGAGGACGCTTCCCCCCAGCACCCCTTTCCATTTGCCAGGGAACAATCGCCGCGCATGGAAAACGAGTACCAGCAGGAATGGCAGGGCGACCACCAGCGAACCGGGCCAGGCCAGCAGGGTGAACCCGCAGAGCAGGAGCAGGATCAACGTCGCGGGGCGCGGGCGGGATTCAAGGTAGAGGAACCGATATCCAAGGGCGGCCAGCGGCATGGCCATGCCCATGGCAAAGAGGGCGGGGGCGGTTCCGTAGTGGAGCAGATGCACCCAAAAGCGTTGTCCCGGAGCCAGCGACAGCAGGGCGGCGATCCAGCAGGCGCGGCGTCCCGCCCCCGTCCAGGCCAGCGATCCGAAAGCCAGCAACGGAAGCACCCCCAAAAACACTGCCGCGAGAAACGGAGTGTAGAGTTGTTCGGCTGGAATCCAGGCCAGGAACGGCAGCAGCCAGATTCCGACCGACCAGATGCCGGTGGAAACCAGGGCCGACACCGTCATGCCGGCGTTCCAGTGCGGATCGTAGAATCCCGGATGCGGAAACGTGTGAAGGAAAGACCAGAAGCGATAGACAAAGGCCGGGCTGTCCACGCGGTAGATCATGGAAAACCCGGTGGCGGAATAGAGGTGGTGCAGGGCCAGGCCGGCCAGGCCGAACCACGCCAGCGCCAGCGCGCGCGGGGATCGCAGCAGGGGCTTGAATCCAGCCACCAGCGCCAAGGTCAAGAGCAGGCTGCGGACCAAGCCGGATTTCAGCGGATGCGCAGAGAACCCTTCAGGCGATTTCCAGTGGGTGGGGAAGAACCAGTTGTCGGCGATGGCCGACGATCCGGCGTACAGGAGCAGAACCGCGAGCAGGAACCACGCCATCGACCACAGGGGCCGCGGCCGGGAAGCGGCGGGGCAAGGGTCGATTTTTCCAAAGAGTCCGCCCTGGAGGGCTGCACCGATCCCCCCCAGGCCCAGGATCAGCAGCCCGGATGCGGCCGGGTCGAGCCACGCGCCCGTTCCGTGGCGCGTGGCGAGCGCCAAGATCGCCGCGCCCAGCATTCCGCCGGCCCACCGTGCGCGGATGGAGAACATTCCCGGCTTGGCTCGCTCATGCGTGGCGGACATGGCGGTGTTGGACGGCCGGCGTCAAATCCACTTCCGGCGCCGGTAATCGTCGAGGATGTCCCGGATTTCGCCTTCGAAGGTTTGTGCGGGAGCGAAGCCCAGCTCGGAACGGGCCTTGCCGACATTGAACGAACGGTGGTGGGTATAGAAATCGACCCGGCGCCGATAAATGGGCGGGGGAATGCGCAAGGGCACGCAGATGGCCTCGCACAGGGAGCCCAGAAGCTGCAGCGGCCGGACCGGGAGGCAAACCCACGGGGGCGGGACGTTCAAGGCCCGGGCGACCTCTTCGGAAAAGGTCCGCAGCGGCATGGCCTTTTCGCCGGCGACGATATAGATCTCTCCGTTGCGTTCGACGTGTTCCATCGCCAGCCAAAAAGCCCGGGCCAAGTCCCGCACATCGACGAAGTGCACCAGATTGTCGCCCCGGCCGACATAGAAGAACCGGCGGTGCGCGATCATGCGGAAAAGTTTGCGCGTGCGCGTGTCGCCGGGGCCGTAAATCATGCCGGGCCGGATCACCACGCCGGACAACCGTCCGCTCCGGAACGCGTCCAGCGCGAGCTTTTCCCCCTCCATCTTGCTGCGCTGGTACACATCGCTTGGATTATAGGGGGTGTTTTCGTCGGCGGGCAAGTGCTCAATGTGTCCCAGCACGCCGACGGTCGAGCAATGGATCAGGCGAGGGACCTTGGCGGCGACGGCCGCCTCGATGACATTCTGGACGCCTTGCACATTGGTGGCCCAGTAATCCGCGTCCGGATGGTTGGCATGCCGGAACAGGGCGGCAATGTGGAACACGCCGGCGACGCCCTGCATCGCCCGGTCCAGGGATGGCCGATCGCAAAGATCGCCCTCGGCCAGTTCCAGATTGGAATGGGCGAGGCCTTCCAACTGGTCCATGCGGCGGGCCATGGCCCGGACCCGCAGCCCCCGTTGCAGGAGATGACGGACGATTTCCGAGCCCACGAAGCCGGCGGCACCGGTGACGAGATAAGGCCGTGTTTCAGTTTCCATGATCGTGATGCGGTGAAATCCTTGGTGGATAATAGGTGTGTTTCTATCTGAAATTCTTGCTGTTGCCAACACCTATCCTTTGCGGTTATAAACATTCGCAATCAAGCGCAGGCGGAACCATTTGAGCAAACTCCAAACCATCACCCTGCTAGGCTCCTCCTCCGGGCGGAACTCCGGCGATGCGGCGCTGATCGCCGCCATCATGGACGGCGTGGACCGGGCGTGCGGCCGGCCCCTGACCTACGACATTCCCACGCTCCGGCCCGCCTACATCCGGGACCACTATCCGAACCGCACCCGGCCGGTCGGCATGATGCCTTGGCACGGCGCCCTGCGCATGCTGGGGGTGCCCACGGCGCGGGCCCTGATCCGCGCGGACGCGGTAATCATTTTCGACGCGGTTCTCTTCGACCGGGCGCTGTTCAACCCCTTGTTCAATTTCCTGTCCTCGATCCACCTGCTGCTGCCGTTGGCCAGCCGACGGGGCATTCCCATCATCGGCTACAATGTCGGGGTGGGGCCGGTGAATACCCCGGCCGGGCGCCGGATGCTGAAGGCGGTCGCCGAGCGCATGGCCTTCATCACCGTGCGCGACCAGGACTCCCTCGACCTGCTCCACGAGGTGGGCGTGGAAAACCCCCGCATCCGCCTGGCCGCCGATGCGGCGCTCAATGCGCCCTCCCTTTCCCCCGCGGAGGTCGAGCCCATTTTCCGCGCGGCGGGCATCGACCGGGACCAGCCCAAGCTGGGCATCAATGTGAACCGCTATCTGGACACCTGGGCGTCGGCCGGCCGGGTTTCCATGGGGCCGGAAGCCTTTCTGGACACCTATGCCGAGGCGCTGGCCGGTTTCCACCGGGAGGTGCCGGTGCCCATGGTCTTCGTGACCACGCAGCACCACGATGTTGAAATCACCGAGGCCTTGCGGCGGCGCCTGCCCGCCTCGATCCAGACGGCGCTCATCGACAACCGTCGGCACGACCATGCCGCCATCAAGGGCGTCCTGCGGCATCTGGATCTCCTGTGCGGCATGCGCCTGCATTCCCTGATCCTGGCGTCGTCGGAACGGACGCCGGTCGCGGGGATCACGTATCAACCCAAGGTGGGCTACTATTTCCGCGAACTGGGCCTGGCCGACCGCACCCTGTCGTTCGACGATTTCACGGCGGAAAAATTGCGCGCCCACCTGCTGCGCGCCTGGAACGACCGCGCGGAATTGTCCGCCGTCCTCCAAAAGCGGATTCCCGAGCTGCAAGCCAAGGCGGCCGGCAGCGCCGGCCTCGTCGCCGCGCTGGATCAAGGAGAAGAGGCCTTTGCCGCCCGGTGGGACGAGTCCGGGCTGCGTTAGAGGCGTTTCGCCGTGAGCAGATCCGCCGTCATTCGCGTGTTTGCCGGCTCCGTCCTGGCCAGCCTGCTGGTGTTTTTGTTTTTGTCGTGGCCCTTGGCCCGTTTCGCCGGAACGGGAATCCCCGCTTCCGCACAAAACGTTGAACAACCCCCGTGGCGCTATTCGGTGTCCGGCGACCACCTGCAGTTGCTGTATCATTTCGATTTGATGCGCGACATGCTGCATGGCCGCATCCCCTGGTTCCAAGATCCCTATGAGTTCAACGAAGGCCTCGATGAAGCGCGGCACCGCCCCGGCTCCTATTTTTTCCCCATGTCCGCCGTCTATTCGCTGTTGGCCGAAACGCTGGGCCAGGCGGCGGGCTGGAACCTGGTCCTGTGGATATCGGTTTGCTTCAGCGCCTTCTTTTCGTGGATGTGGTTGCGGCGGTTCACCGCCGATTCCGCCGCGTTGTGTTTAGGAACGGCCGCCATCCTCCTTTCGCCTTTCCGCTGGATCAGCCTGTTTGGCGGCAGTCCGGCCGGAATCGCCTTGATGTGGCTACCCTTGCTGGCCTGGGGCGTGGATTCGGCTGTGCGCAAGGCGACGGGCTGGTCGGGGATTTGGGTGGGGGGCACGCTGCTGCTGCTCTTCTGGGCCGACCTCCAAACCTTCTATCTGGCAGTCGTGTTCCTGCCCGTGTTTGCGGCGATCAGCCTCCTGGGGCATGGGCCCGGGGCGGGGGTTTCCTGGCGCAAGGGATTCCGGGTGCTGCCAGGCATCCTGTGCTTCCTGGCGGTCATTGCGGTCTTTTACCTGTGGAAAAAGGAGAACATGGCGGGCTCGGCGGTCGGTGCGGGCCGCAGTTGGGCCGAGGTCCGGTTGTTTTCCCCGTCGCCGGCGGGTTTTGCCTTGGGCGGTGCGGGCGCCGACGATTGGATTTTTGTGGGCATCGGGGCCTGCGCGGCGTTGTCCTTGGCCTGGCTGCGGCTGATGTGGGCCGCGAAGGGGCCGCCTCCGGATTGGCGAAGGACCGGCCTGCTCATTTTCCTGTTGGCAATCCTGGGGATCGCCGGTTGCCTGGCGGTCGGCGTGCATGGTCCGGGGCAGGGGAGCGTGCTCAAGTTCGCCCGCGACCACCTGCCGTATTATGCAATGATCCGTCAGCCGGCCAAGGTCATGGCCGTGGTTCCCCTTTGGATCGGCTGGCTGCTGGCGGTCGGTTTTTCCATCCGCGCGGATGGCCAGCGGACATCCAACTTAATCATACGGGGTCTCGCGCTGGCGGGTCTCCTGGCCATGGCCGTGGAGGTCGGGTCTTCCTATTCCGCCACGATCTGCCTGCTGGAACCAAACCAAGGCGCCTATGAACGGGTGGCGCAGGAGGCCGAGGCCGATGGTGCCGGGC
>DMJA01000017.1 GCA_003451935.1 Verrucomicrobiota bacterium
CATCTGGTACAGGCGGTGCACGCCCGTCGTCGTCTCCTCCGTGACGCCCTTGATGCTCTTGGCCATCTTGAGGAAGCGGCCGGGATTCTTTTTCACGGCCTTGCGGACCTGCGCCTTGAGGATCTGCTCCTCTTCGCTCTCGTACGGACCGTCGAGGACCTTCACCCCTTCCTTCACGGCCTTGTAGCCGAGATGCACGAACAGGGTCGCGTCGCCGCCGTCGTCCAAGATCATGTTGGGCGATTCCTTGCCCCAGTCGAGGATGCGGTCGGTGTATTCCCAGTATTCCTTGAGCGTCTCGCCCTTGACGGCGAAAACGGGCGTGCCCCGCGCGGCAATGGCGGCCGCGGCATGGTCCTGCGTGGAGAAGATGTTGNNCCGCCGTCTGGATGGTCATGTGGATGGAGCCGGAGATGCGCGCGCCCTTGAGGGGCTTCGTCTTCGCGAACTCCGCGCGGACGCTCATCAGGCCCGGCATTTCGTGCTCGGCCAGGTTGATTTCCCGGCGGCCGAATTCAGCCAAGCTGAGATCCTTCACCACCGCGTCCAATGTCTTCTTGCGCTTTGCCATCTTCGACTCCTTGGGTTTGAAAACAGGCCGGGAATATACCCGCGGCCCGCCCGCGATGCAAGGAGAGTTGGGGCGGCCGGAAGGGGGGCTATTTCAGCAAGGGCGGGATCACGAGCACGGGGCAGCCGGCCTTGCGCACCACGCGCTCGGTGACGTTTCCAAACAGGATCTTGCCCACCGCCCCCGCCCCCTGCCGGCCGACGATGATCAGATCCATGTCCGTTTCCTCCGCGTATTCCAGGATCCGGTGCCCGGCCTCGCCGATGCGCATGGCGATGACGAGCTTCACGCCGGCGGGCACGCGCGGGCGGTAGGTTTCGGCGAGTTTCGCGTCGATTTCGCGCTTGGCGCGCGCGTCCACGTCTTCGTCCACTTCGTAGATGTAGCCCTTCCAGAACTGCGCAGGCGGCTCGGGGATCACATGCAGCAGGTGCAGCTCGCAGCCGGCGTTGCGGACGGCCGTGTTGACCGCAAAGACGAACGCGCGGTCCGCGTTCTCCGAAAAATCGGTGCAGAACAGGATTTTTTCGTAATTCCCGTGACGGATTGTTTCGCCCATGGCTTTCTCCTTCGCGCCTACTTCACCCATGTCGTCGGCACCGTGACGATCTGCGGAAACGCCAGCAGCAGCAGCGCCGCGACGACCAGCGCCGCCAGATACGGCAGCGCGCCCTTGAACACGCTCTGCAACGGCACCGCGCGGTCCATCCCGCTCACCACGTATACGTTCACGCCTACCGGCGGCGAGATCACGCCCATCTGCGTCACGAGCACGATCATCACGCCGAACCAGATGGGGTCGTACCCGAGGTTCAGCACCACGGGATAGAAGATCGGGATGGTCAGCAGCACCAACGCCAGCGCGTCGAGGAAGGCCCCCGCCACCAAGTAGAAGAAAATGATCGCCAGCATGATGCCCCACGCCGGCAGCGGCAGGCCGGCCATCCACGCCGCCAACTCCGTTGGCACGTTCTNNCCGCCACGATCACCATCACCATGCACGAGGTCCGCAGCGTCTCGCCCATCGCAATCGCCAGCATCCGGAAACTGCACTTGCGCGAGGCCAGTGCGATCGCCACGCTGCCCGCCGCGCCGACCGCGGCGGCCTCCGTCGGCGTGAACCAGCCCGCGAACATCCCGCCCATCACCAGCGCGAAGAGCAGCAGGATCTCGACCACGCCGGAAAGCGAGCGGAACCGCTCCCGCCAGGTCGCGCCCGTCGCCTCCGGTGCCAGCCCGGGGCGGAAGGTGCACAGCAGTCCGATCGTCGCCATGAACAACGCGGCGATCATCAGCCCCGGCACGATCCCCGCGATGAACAGCTTGCCGATGCTCTGCTCCGTCATCACGCCATAGACAATGAAGACCACGCTGGGCGGAATCATCATGCCGATGCTGCCGCCGGCGGCCACCGTGCCCGCCGCGAAGCCGGGGTCGTACTTGTAGCGACGCATCTCCGGCAGCGCCACCGCCGCCATCGTCGCCGCCGTCGCCGGCCCCGATCCGCAGATGGCCCCGAACACGGTGCAGGCACCGACCGTGGACATCGCCAGCCCGCCCCGCAACCATCCGAACCAGCAGTGCGCCGCGGCGAACAGCTTCTGGCTGACGCCGGTATGGAACGCCACCTGCCCCATGAAGACGAACAGCGGGATCACCGTCAGCCCGTAGCTGGAGAAGGTGTCGTAGTAGTCCGTGACCATCACATTCAGCGCCGCCGGCACGTTCACCACGACCGCAAAGCCCACGAGCCCCACGAGCGTCATCGCAAAGGCCACCGGCATGCTCGACGCCAGCAGCACAAACAGGAAGGCGATCCCCGCCAAGCCGATCTGCAGCTCGCTCATTACCGGGGCCTCACCATGGAACGGCCCGGATGCAGCAGATGCCACAAGGTCACGCCCGCCGTCACGAGGCAGGCCAGCGCGGCGAGCCATGGCACCCAGAACATCGGCATGTGCAGCGTGGTCGTCACCTCGCCGCTGTCCAGGAAGCGCCGTCCCTGCAGGGCGAACTGCCAGGCCAGGAGGCCGAACAGCGCCAGCAGGACCAGACGCATGGCCGTATCCAGGACGGCGCGGCCGCGCAGCCCCAGCTTCTGGAAGAAATACTCGATGGCGATGTGCCCCTTCACCGCCTTGGTCAGCGGCAGCGCGCACGCCATCGCGATCGCCCCCAGCACCCGCACCAGATCGTAGGCGCCCTTCACCGGAAACCCGAACTGGCGGCCGACGATGTCGGCCACCGTCACGACGACGAGTCCCGCCACCGCGAAGCCGCCCACGGCGGCCATCGCGTGCGTCAGCCAACGCAAAACGCCCGTGCGGGCGCTGGTCCCCGAGAGCGGGCTCATGGCTGGGCCGCGCGGGCCTCCGCGATCAGCGCCTGCGCATCCGCCAGGAATTCCGCGCCAGGCAGCCCCTTTTCGGCCGATTGCGCGAGATACTTCTCCACGATCGGCGCCACCTGCTGTTTCCAAAGCGCCTCTTCCTCGGGGGACAGGGCGATGAGTTCGCGGTTCAGGCCCTGCACGAATTCCAAACCTTCGGCATCGGCCTGGTTCCAGGCCGCGCCGTGCTTGTCCACAAATTCCGCGCTCACGTCCGTCATGATTTTCTGCAGATCGGCGGGCAGCGCGGCCCACGATTTCTGGTTCATGGCCACGAACATCGCGGTCGTGTAGCCGATGGCCTTCGTGTCGGTGATGGACTCGATGACCTCGCCCTGCTTCCAGCCCTTGAGCGTCTCGATCGGGCAGAAGGTGCCTTCGACCACGCCCTTCTGCAGCGCGTCGTAGGTTTCGGGCTGCGGCATTCCCACCGCTGTCGCGCCCAGCGCCGTCGCAAGACCGGCGGACAGGCCCGTGCCGCGGATCTTCATGTTCTTCAGGTCCGCCAGCGAGCGCACCGGCTTCTTCGTGGCAAGGATTCCGGGGCCGTGGGCATGGACGTAAAGAATCTTCGCACCCTGGATTTCGGCGGGGTTGTACTTCGCCGCGAGCGCGGTGGCCGTGCGCGTGGCGGTCAGGCCATCCGGCCAGCCCAGCGGCAGGTCCAGCGCCTCCAGCAACGGGAAGCGCCCCGGCGTATAGGCGAAGCAGCTCATGCCCAGATCGGAGATGCCGCTCAACACGCCCTGCCAGCATTGATCGGCCTTCGTCAGCGAACCGCCCGGATGCACCGTGATCTGGATGCGGCCTTCGGAGCGCTTCTCGACTTCCGCCGCCCAGTCCATGCCGGTCTTGGCCTGGATGTGCATCGGGGGAAAGAAAATGCTGTAGGTCAGCTTGTGCACCTTGGCGGCCCCTTCGCCGTCCGCCTTGCCCTTGCCGCAGCCAGCCGCCAAAGCCAGTCCCGCCACCACTGCCAGCATCCATCCCAACCGTTGTCCATTTTTCATGCGTGCTCCTTGACGTTTCAAACGAAGGGGTAATCCTAGCCGTTTTCCATCGCCGCGCAATCTTTTACCCCCCGCGCGGATTTCACAGCATGGGCGCAAAGAGGCCGCAGAAATTCTCGAGATAGCGCTGATGGACCGGCCTTTGCTTGAAGTCCAGCCACTCCACCTCCCGGCTGGCCTGCAGGTCCTCGGTCATCAGCAGCTTCAAATGCATCACGAATGGCAGGTCGTACACCGTCAGGCTGGCCTCGTAGTTCGTATACAGGCTCCGGTAGTCCCAGTTCGACGAGCCCACGATCGCCATCCGGTCGTCCACCGTCATGGCCTTGGCGTGGATGAACGGCCGCGGCCGCTCGAAGATGCGCACGCCGGCCTCCAGCAGATCCTCGTACATCGCCCGCCCCGCCCATGTCGTGTACCAGTGGTTGCTCTTCTCCGGCACGACCAGATAGACCCGCACCCCGCGCAGCGCGGCCATCCGCAGGGCCCGCAGCAAATCCTCCGTCGGCAGGAAATACGGCGTGATAATGAACACCTGCTTGCGCGCCGCGTTCACCGCGTTGAAGAACACATCCACCGCCACCCCCAGATCCGACGACGGCCCGCTGTTCACCACCCGCGCCAGCGCCTCTCCCTCCGGCTTCAGCTTGCGGAAGTGCTCCGCGCTCAGCAACCGGACCGGGTCCTCCTCCGTCATCACGTGCCAGTCGCGCAGGAACGAGTACTGCAATTCCTGCACGATCGGCCCCAGCAGCCGGAAGTGGTAGTCCTGGATCGCGGTCTGCCCGTCCCGGCTCCGGGAATAGTCGTTCAGGTTCACCCCGCCCATGAACCCGATGCGCCCATCCACGATCAGCGCCTTGCGGTGGTTGCGCAGGTTGAGATGCAGCTGCTTGCGGAAGAGGTTGGATTGCGTCCAGCCCGCGACCGACAGGTTCGGCACCTTCCGGTACCTCCGGAACAGCCCCCCCCACAGCGCGTGCGAGGAACCAAACCGGTCGTAGAGCACCCGCACCCGCACCCCGGCGCGAGCCCGCGCCGCCACCGCGTCCATGAATTGTCGTCCGATCTCGTCGTTGCCAATGATGAACGACTGCAGGTGGATGTGGTGCCGCGCCTCGCGGATCGCCTCCAGCATCTTCGGGAACGCCTCGTCGCCCGTCAGCAGCGGCGTGATCCGGTTCCCCCCCAGCAAGGGGAAATTCTCCAGCATGGCCGCCAGAGGCCGGTCCAGCTCGCGCGCCCATTCATCCTCCGGCGTCGCCGTGGCCCGGCCCATGGACCGCCAGTACGCCTCCGGCAGCACATCGTCCGTCGCCGCCGCCCGCGCCCCATCCAGTTGGACCCGGCGCTGTACGCCCCGCCGCCAGCGCGTCTTCGGCACGCGGTCCACCCCGAACATCGCGTAGAGCAGCGCGCCGGCCACCGGCACCGACCAGACGATGAACAGCCACAGCAGCGTCGAGTCCGCGCGCCGCCGATGCCGCAGCGCATGCAGCGCCACCGCGACAAACAACAAGACATGGATCGCCGCGCCCGCCGACAGCCACGGCGCGCCGCTGAAATACCCAGACCATGCGGACCCGTTCATCGGGGAACATTGTGGCCCCGCCGCAAGCCAAAGGTCAAGCGGGGAAGGCGCAGAGGCGCTAGAGTCGGTAAGATGGAAAAATGGAAGGTTGGAATACTGGAAGGATGGAATGGCGGAGCACTGCGCAAACCGGCCCTCGCGCCCCCGCCATCCTTCCCTCATTCCCGCATTCCATTCTTCCTCCGCCCCCCTCCCCGTCACGGACCTTGGTGGTCGCCCGCCGCATCCGCCCCCTCGAACCGGAGATCCAACCCCGCTTCGTTCAGATACGCTCGATAGAGAGGCCCGATGATAACGGCACCGGCGTCGTCCAACCGGATGTTGAACCCGATCTCCGTACGGCCATGGACCGCTTCGTCCAGGCCGCTCACCTGAACCAGGTAGCCCCCGGCCGGCAACCCGGTTTTGACAAACCCGCCCTCCGGGCCGGTCCGCACCTTCTTGATGGATTCCAGCATCCATGAAATGGAACCCGGGGTGACCTCCAATTCCTGCGGCGTGACTTCCACGTCTGCCGGAATGGGCTCGCCTGTCCGGGAGGATCGCAAAACGCCGCGAAGAACATGCCTGGGAATGACACCGGGTAAAAGGCACACGTTGGAAATGCTCTCGCCCCCCAATTCGAGATCGATCATGGCATATTCCATGCCGCCGGCAGGCGGATCCTCCATGACCGTCAACTTGTATTTCCCGCTGTGCAAGCCGGTAAACGTGAATTCCCCGTCCCGGTTGGCGGGTTGCCACCATCCCCGGTCTTCGATCATTTTATCCCAGTCCGGGGAATCCTCCGCAGGGATTTCGATCCAGTCTTCCCGGTCGGCATTCACCAGTCCCACCTTCACGCCCGGACGGGCTTGGCGGTCTTGGTCGACTACGGCTCCGGCGATGTGCAGACCGGAACCCATGCAGGCATTCCCCCACACCAGCCACGCCAGCATCCAGCAGACCTTCTTCACACCAGACTCCCCACCCCATCCTTCCGGCATTCCATCATTTCATTTTCCTACGGCATCATGCGCAGGAAGGCATCCGCCCGGGCGTCCAGTTCCTTGCGCGTGATGTGCCGCAGACGGTCCACGCTGAAGGCCTCGCAGGTATAGGCCGCCGTCACGGTCGCGTTCACCAGCGCCCGGTGCAGGTTCTCGCGCGTCACTTCCCCGAAGGCGGCCAGCGTCCCGATCAGGCCGCCCGCGAAGGTGTCGCCCGCCCCCGTTGGGTCCACCACCTCGACCAGTGGCCACGCCGGCACCAGCAGGATGTCGTCGTGCGACATCAGGAACGCCCCGTGCTCGCCCTTCTTGATCAACGCGTACTTCGGCCCCATGTCCAGGATCTTCCGCGCCGCCTTCAGCAGCGAGCCCTTGCCCGTCAGGTGCCGCGCTTCGTGCTCGTTCACCGTCAGCAGGTCCACCCGCGCGATCACCTTCATCAGCTCCTCGCGCGTGGTGTTGATCCACAGGTCCATCGTGTCCAGCACGGTGAACGTGGGCTTCCCCATCTGGTCCAGCACGTGGGCCTGCAGCGCGGGCGCGATGTTCTCGAGGCACAGGAACGGGCTCGTGCGGTACGCCTCGGGAATCACCGGATTGAAGTTGGCGAAGACGTTCAGGTCGGTGCAGTTCGTGCGCCGGTTGTTCATGTTGTCCTCGTAGACGCCGCTCCAGTGGAAGGTCTTGCCCTTCTCGTGCTGGAGCCCTTGCGTGTCCACGCCCGCCCGCTCGAAAATCTCCTCGTATTCCCGCGGAAAATCCTCGCCGACCACGCCCACGATGCCGGTCTTGGCGAACAGCGCCGACGCGACGCTCGTATAGCTCGCCGAGCCGCCCAGCAACTTCTCGTGCGCCGCCTTCGGCGTCTGCACGCTGTCGAACGCCACCGATCCGACCACCACGACCTTGGGGGTTTCTGTCTTGCTCATGGGTCTCCTCGAAAAAACAGCCCCGGGCTATTCCGCCAGCTTCTCTTCGACCAGCTGGCACAGGGCGTGGATGATCATGCCGTGGCCCTCCTGGATCCGGGCGGTCACGCCCGAGCTGGCCACGCACAGCGTCTGGTCGGCCATTTCCGCGAGCTTGCCGCCCTTGCCGCCGCACAGCGCCACGGTCCAGACCCCCGCCGCTTTCGCGGCCTTCGCCGCGCGGCACACGTTCGCCGCATTGCCGCTCGTGGAAATCGCCAGCAGCACATCCCCCTTGCGCCCCAGCGCCTCCACCTGCTTGGAAAACACCTGCGCGAAATCATAGTCGTTGGCGATCGACGTCAATACCGAGCTGTCCGTTGTCAGCGCGAGCGCCGCATAGGGCTTGCGCTCCCGCTGGAACCGGTTCACCAGTTCCGCCGCGAAATGCTGCGCATCCCCCGCGCTGCCCCCGTTGCCGCACGCCAGCACCTTGCCCCCCTGGCGCAGGCACTCGGCCATTCCCGTCGCCACCGCCTCGATGGCGGGACGCAGCGAGGTCAGCACCTCGTGCGCCGCGTCCAGATGCCCTTCGGCAAATGCATCCCAATCCATGGCCCCTCCAACCTCTCTACGCGGGCTCTTCCGCCGCAGGCTTCTTCCGCGAACGGATTTCGTTGACCTCCACCGACACCCCGCGCAGGTCGCACGTGCCCAGATGCTCCTCCAGCAGTTCGCGCACGCGCGTCTGCATCAGCTTGCACAGCTCGGGGATCTGCGTCCCGTCCTTCACGCCGAGCACCAACCCGACCTCCAGCGCGCCGCGCACGACCCGCAGGTGCGACTTCAGCCAGACCACCGCCGCGAATTCGCCCTTGAGCCCGTTCAGATATTCCTGCACGGCATCCGTGCCTACGCTCACCGTGCCGTTCTCGTTTTCGAACGTGATGAAGGTCTTCCGCCGCCGCCACATCATTCCCGTCAGCAGATAGGCGAACACATACAGCACCACGCCCACGCCCGCCGCCGCCTTCGCCCAATCCGGCAGCCCGGAGCCCCAGGCGATCGCCGTCTGGATGAACTCCGGATATTCCGGCGACACGATCAGGGCCAGCCCGCCTGCCGCGATCGACAGGAACAAAACCAGCCCCAGCAGAAAATGGATTGTTTTCATGTGATGTCTCCTGACTGGCTTCAATCTATACCCGCCCCCCCGCGCTTTTGCACATCAAAAATGCCGGGAATCGGATCTCCATTGGGGCCACCGCCGGCCAGCACATCGTATCCGTACGCCACCGTTTCACCCATCACCGCCCGCACGCCCTCCGAGCAACTCCACCAGTCGCTCCCGTCGTACGCCTCGGGGGTCAGCGCCACGCTCCCCACTTCCACGCCATCGCCCAATCCAGCTTGGAACGCCCGCCAACTCCGCCGCGTGTGCGGGCCCTCGCTGGCCAGGTTGAACGCCCCGCGTTCCATCCCCAGGGCCGCCCGCAACGCCCGCGCCGATTCCCGCGTGCGGCCGCGCCGCACTTTTTCCGCCGGCACCGCCGCCAGTTCGAATTTCCCCGCCAGGCCCAGCGCTTCCATCCGCGACTTCGTCATCTCCGCATAGGTCCGGAAGGCCGACAGGTAGCTGCCCGTTTCGATGGGCCCGCCGGTGGCAATGATTTTCTTCACCCCGTTCGATTCCGCCCAGCCCGCGGCTTGGAGCAGCAAGCCATCCCCCAGCCATCCTTCGACCACCAGGATCTCCGCCGGCACCGGCGCATGGCGCGCCAGGAACGGATAGAGCCCGAACCACGCGCCCGCCGCCAGCAACAGCAACAGGCCCAGGAGGGCGCCGCAGCCGCCTCCCTTTCCGCGGCCATTCCTCATGGCCCCGGGCACCGTTCGCCGGGCGGGCGCTTCAGCGGAAAATCCCCCGGCGCGTTCTTCAGGTCCGGCACCTGCATCCTCTTTCCGCAGGTGGGGCACTCCACCAGCTCGCCGAACAGCTCGCGCCCGGCATCGATCTTCTGCCCGCAGTCCGGACAGCAGAATTTCCNNCCCGCCGTAGAACTCGGCGATCGCGCCGACGACCCACGCCGCCATCTCGCCGGTCAGGTCCGGGTAGATGGGCAGGGCCAGGGTCTCCTGGGCGGCGCGCTCGCTCTCCGGGAAGTCGCCGACCTGGTGCCCCAGCACGCGGAAGCACTCCTGCAAATGCAGCGGCACGGGATAGTAGATTTCGGTGCCGATTTCGCGCTCGCGCAGGTGGGCCAGCAGTCCGTCGCGGTTCTGCGCGCGGATGACGAACTGGTTGTAGATGTGCCGGTTCGTCTTCGCCTCCGGCAGCTTCACCTTCCCGGACTTCACGACATCCGTCTTCGCGAACAGCTGCTCGTAGCGCGCTGCGTTGGCCTGCCGCGCCGCCGTCCAGCCATCCAGATGCTTCAGCTTGATGGTCACCACCGCGGCCTGGAGCGCATCCAGGCGGAAATTGCCGCCGATTTCCCGATGGTAGTACTTCGGATCCGACCCGTGGTTGCGCAGGATGGTCGCCTTCTTCGCCTTTCCCCCGTCCTGCATCGTCAGCATGCCGCCATCGCCAAAGCAGCCGAGGTTCTTCGAGGGGAAGAACGAGAAGCACCCGTAGTCGCCGATACTCCCCGCGCGCCGGCCCTTCCATTCCGAGCCAATGGCTTGGGCGGCATCCTCGATCACCGCCAGCTTGTGCTTCTTCGCCACCGCCATAATAACGTCCATGTCCGCCATCTGGCCGTAGAGATGCACCGGAACGATTGCTTTCGTCCGCGGCGTCACCGCCGCTTCAATCTTCGCGCCGTCGATGTTGAACGTGGCCGGATCGATGTCCACGAACACCGTCTTGGCCCCGACGCGGGCGATGGCGCCCACCGTCGCAAAGAACGTGTAGGGGGTCGTGATCACCTCGTCGCCCGGCCCGATGCCCTCCGCCATCAGCGCCACGATCAGCGCATCCGATCCCGATGACATGCCCACGCCGTGCGCCGCCCCGCAATACTTCGCGATGGCCGCCTCGCACTCCTGGACCTTCGGCCCCAGGATGAACGCCTGCGACTTGCAGATTTCCAAAATGGCCGGCTCCACTTCGGCCCGGATCTGTTCATATTGCGGCTTCAAATCCAACAGCGGAACTTTCATCGTATCTCCTTGGAAATTCAACTAATTGCAAAGATTGTCTCATATCCGCCTTCCAAAATCACGCATAAAATACATGACAGCACGCGGGGAAGGCGTACCATGCCTCCCGTTTCAATGAACCGAACCGTTCAGCGT
>DMJA01000166.1 GCA_003451935.1 Verrucomicrobiota bacterium
GGACAGGATGGGGGGCGGAGCAGGGGGGGGGGCGTTTTCCGTCGCGGCCGTGCCCGAAGCATCCCCGGCCTTGCGCAGGCGCAACTGGGGTTTTGCGGACGTGGACATTTGTTCTGGCTGCGAGACATCCTTCATACCATCTCCTCATGGGCCATGTCCATCCGGCATGGCCCACCCGATCGCGTTCCGGTCGTTGGTTCTTATTTGATTACAATATACCCGCATGCCCGTCGCAATACCAACAAGAAGTGTATCGAAAATGGGGCCGGGCGGGGTGTAGGATGGGGCCATGAAAAACCGATGGATTTCCCTGTGGCTTGTGGCGTTGCTTCCGCATGGGGCGGGGGTGGAGGCTGGAACCTGGCAGACGCCGGTGATGGCGACTTGGACGGAGGACCCGCGCACGACCGTAACCATCGCCTGGGAACGGCATGGGGAAGGCACGGCCGGCGTGGCCTATGGCGAGGAGGGCGGGGCGTTGGCCGCCGAAGAAAAGCAGTCCGAGCCGGCGCGGCGGCATGTGTTCACGTTGCGCGGGCTGAAACCGGGTACGCATTACCGGTACCGGGCTTCCTCCTCCGATGGCTATGAGGCGGAGGGGCGCTTCTGGACCGCGCCGGAGAACCGGAGCCAGCCGTTCACGTTTGCGCTGCACAATGACCTGCAGGGGGGGCTCCAGATGGCGCCGGCCGCGGCGGTCGCGGCCGCCATCGTGGCGGCCAACCCCGATTTTGTGCTGTCCACGGGCGACTTGGGCGAATCCCGTTATGTGGCCGACCATGCCGGGGCGATCCAGAACTGGAATCTGTTTTTCCAATGCCTGGAAAAGGAACTGGCTTCGTTCGTGTTCCAAGCGACGCCGGGCAACCACGACGAACCGGAGAATCCGGATTCGTTCTGGTATCGCCTGCTCGAACTGCCGGGGAACGAACGCGATTTTTCCTTCGGGGTCGGCCCGGTCCGGTTCATCCTGGCGGATGCGACGGAATTCGAGGTGGCGGGCCGCACGGCCTGGCTGGCGCGGGAATTGCAGGCGGCGGCCTTTGATCCGGAGGTCACCTGGGTGGTGCCGGCCTTCCACCGGCCGCCGTTTTCATGGGGCGACCGGGAGGGCGACGGGGACATCCAAAAATGGTGGGCGCCGCTGTTCACGCGGTACGAGGCGGATCTCGTGCTGAACGGCCACGCGCACACCTACCAGCGGACGTGGCCGATCGAGGGCGTGCCCTATCTGGTCAGTGGCGGGGGCGGGGCCTGGCCCTACCAAGTGGAACCGGGGCATCCGGAAATCGCGTTCGGGACCAGCACCTTCCATTTCGTCCAGTTCCGGGTGGAGGGTCCGCGGTTGCAGATCGAGGGGAAGCGGCCGGACGGGACGGTGTTCGACCGCGCGGAGCTGGTGGCGCGCCGGCACGTGCGCGTGGAGCCGGTTTTTCCCGCGCGCGGGAAGGAATGCACGATCGAGTACGATGCGGGAAACGGGCCGCTGGCGGAATCCGGTCGCGTCAGCCTCCACCTGGGGCGGGACGAATTCAGCGAGGTGCTGCAGGATCTGCCGATGGAACGGGATGCCGCGACGGGACGGTGGACGGCGGCGTTCGCGGTGCCGGAATCGGTGCGGGGGCACTTGATTTTTTGCTTCTTCGATCCGGAGACGGGCACCTGGCACAACAACCACGCGCGCAATTGGCAGGCGCTGGTGGCACGGGACTGGTGAGGAGACCGGCGAGGGGGGGAGGGGGGCTTACTTCAGTTCGATGAGGGCGACGAGGATGTCGGGGAACTTGCGGAGGTTGCTGTAGAGGCGGAGCATGCAGTCGCTGTAGGCATACATCCATTGCTGGTGGTAGAGGCGCTCCTGGATGTCGGAATAGAGGGACGCGGTGAAGCAGATCCGGCGGGCGGCGGTGGCGGGATCGTGGTGGGTGCCGAATTGCCGGCGGATGAAGAGGTCGGTCGCGCCGGAGGGGGTCATCAGGGGAGGCAGGAGGCGCTCGATCCATCTCCAATGGTGCTGGCGGAAGCGGATCAGGGATTCGGGCGGCATGGTGTAGCGGTGCAGCCGCTGCATCAGCTTGACGATCTCGCGTCGGTCGTGGATTCCCGTATTGCGCAGGAAGAGCAGGAGGAAGTTCCGGTATTGGTGTTCCCACTCCAGATGCGGCGCATCGGCGGAGGGCGGGATGATGTCGGCCTGCTCCATCCGGGTGATGAGATGGTCGATGAAGACGCAGGCCATGCGGCTGACCAGAAGCGCCTTGGTCAGCTTGATCTGGTCGGGGGTCCAGCCGAGGTGGCGGCCCAATCGCTCCACGCGGGCGGGCGCGCGCGAAATGCGCTGCCAATAGGCCAGATTGAAACCGGGATGGTGGACGAGGACGAATTCCTCGCGGCGGAGGTAGCGTTGCCGGGCGATTTTGCGATTGTAGTTGGTGATGGGGTCTGGAAGTTCCAGTTCCATGGGAAGGGGGGATCCGGCGACCTAGCCGCCCAGCGATTCCTTGTACAGTTTCAGGGCCGTCAGGTATCGGGCGTAGCAGGCCTTGCTGAACTTGTGGGGATAGGCTTCGAAGTGCCGATGCACGTCGGAGGGGGCTTCGGTCAGTTCCGCGATTTCCCGCAGGCGGGCGAGCTTGCCGGCGTTGTCCAGCTTGGCCCAGGAGAAGTCTTCCACGGCGAGGGCCCCTTGGAGAACGGGTCCCGGGACCTTCTTGGCATTCTTGATCAAGTGGGTGACCAATCCCAGCAGGTTCCGTCCAAAATTGTTTTCCAGTTCGTTGGCCATGTTCTGCTCCAGCAATTGCCAACAGTTATAGGATGCGGCCGCCCTGCGGGCAATGCCAAAACGGGTTTTTCTCCGGAAAAGGCGGCGATCAGAGGGCGGCGCGCAGGAGCCGGCGAACGGCGCCGGCCATGTCGTCGAGATAGGCGTCGTGCAGGGCGCTGGCGCGTTCGACATAGCTGCGGGTCTGCTCCGGCATGCGGGCGAGATCGAAGCGGGAGGCGATCAGCCGCCCCGGGCCGGCATTGTAGGCCGCCAGCAGGAGGGCGCGCTCGTCGGACTTCCATTCCGCCTGCCGCGGAAGGATCCGCTCCTGCAGGAAGGCCAGATAGGCGGTGCCGACGCGGCGGTTCAGGGCCGGGTCGAAGGCCCGGTCGAAGGAAAGGGGCTTGCCGAACAGCCGGGCCGTCATGTCGCACCACGTGCCGGACTTGATCTGCATCAGGCCCCGCTCGCCGTGGCGGCCCACCTTCCGGGGATCGCCGTTGGACTCGATCTGGATGATGGCATCCACGAGGCGGGACGCATTCTGCTCGATATCCAAGGTGGCCCCGGCGGCTTTCCCTTGGGGGAGGGATGGGGCCATCGTCGGATGGGGATGGATGGCGGGAACCCCCATGGGCAGGAGCAGGGCCGCGCCCAAAATCGCCCAGCGTCGAATGGATGTGATGCGTTGCATGAAATAGAAGGTAAAACGATACACTAAACCCGGGAATTGACAAGGGAAAATATCCCGATATTTCCAAATGTCAAATGGAAGGGGGAAATATCTGGTTTGGTCTTGTGCCGGGGGCTCCACCGGGGGTACCCTTTTCGCCAGATGAAATCCTGCGGACAGTTGGAAGTCGTTTTGGCAAAGAAAGATACGGATTCATTTTGCGAATGGGTCCGGGAAAACTGGGCGGTCGAACCGGTCAGCTTGGAGCAACCCCATGGCCTTCAGGCCGTGGTGAAAATCTATTTCGACACCCCCGTCCAGGCCGAAGCCCATCGGCGGAAACTGCCTCGGCACTTCGCCCTTTCCTCGGCCCAGGCCATGGCCTGCCATGAGGAGCAATGGACGACTTTTTGGCGCCACCATTTCCATATTCAGGACATCGGCCGACGCCTGCGGACGGTGCCCGTCTGGGAAAAGCCGCCGGACCGGAAGCGCATCAATCTGCGGATCGACCCGGGGCTCAGCTTCGGGACGGGCGGACATTTCACCACCCGCTTTTGCCTGGAGGAGCTCGAGCGGGCCTGCGCCGACCTCACCCCCCGGTCGATGCTCGACGTCGGCACCGGCAGCGGAATCCTGGCCATCGCCGCCGCCAAACTGGGGGTGCCGCGGATCGAGGCCTTCGACTACGACCCCGTCTGCGTGGAAAAATGCCGGGAAAATGCCGCCTTGAACCGTCTGGAAAAGGGACGGATCCGGTTTTATTTCGGCGACGTCTTGAAAGACGGCTGGCTGAAGCGCCCCGCCGACGTGGTCTGCGCGAACATTTTGACGAACATTCTGATCGAGGCGGCCCCGGCCCTGTGGCGGGCGACGAAAAAACGGATCATCCTGACCGGCATCCGCGAATTCGAAGGCGATTCCGTGGCGAGCGTGTTTGCGGCCGGCGGCGCGCGGGAAATCCTGCGCGACGGCGACGGCGAATGGTGCGGCATCGTGCTGGACCGGCCCTAGCCGGGGTCTTCACTCCGGCGCCGGGGGAGCGACCATCTGCACGGGCATGCGGGCGAGACGGTCGAAGAGCCGGCGGTCGCCCAGGATGGGCCACCATTCGTAGAGGAAAATCTGGATGGGCCGCCACATGGCGACCCAGCCGCAGATGATCAGGCCCTCGCGGAAGATGCCGACCCCGGGAGTGGTCGGCGCCCATTTCAGCAGCGCGGCGGAAGCGGTCAGGGCCACGCTGAGGAAGGCCAGGCCGATGGCGAGGCTGATCCAGCCATCGTGGATCAAATCCCGCAGTTGGAGGCTCGCGAAGCCGGACTGGCGTTTGAAATGTTCGCGGATGGCCTCGCCGGCATCGCGGGCTTCTTCCGGCGATCCGTCAGGCTCGCGGACATGGACCACCAGCGCCAAGGGAAGATGGGGGGGGAGCACCTTGGCGCTTCCGACGATGTATTGCTGCGCATCGTCGTCCAGATCCAGCGCGATGAAGGGCGACGGATCGAGAGAGTCGAACAGTTGCCGCAGCTTCCGGATGCGCACTTCGATGATGTGGCTTTCCAGCGGGATTTCATCGCCATAGAAAGATGGAGTCGTCATGCGCGCGTCCTTTCAATCCCGATGGCCAGCCGCAAAGGAGAAAGCCGGCCCCGAATATTCAATCTTCAATAACCAATCTTCAATTTGTTGAGCATTGAGCATTGATTATTGGATATTGATATTCGGATTTCCTCACCCCTTCACGGCGCCTTCGGTGAGGCCCTTGACGAAGAGTTTCATCGAGAAGGTGAAGAGGATGATGACGGGGATAGAGGCGATGGCATAGCCGGCCATGAGGGGGCCCCAGAGCTTGATGTATTCGCCCGCCATGCGGATGAGCTGGACGGTGACGGGCAGGCGCGCCTGCTCGCGCATGACGATCAGCGGCATCACGAATTCGTTCCACTGCCCGAGGAACTGCATGACGGCCACGGTGCCCATGATCGGGCCGGAAAGCGGAATCACCACGAGCTTGAGCTGCTGGAAGTGGTTGGCGCCATCGATTTCGGCGGCTTCGAACAGATCCTGCGGGATGTCGGAAATGAAGTTGCGGAACACGAAGATGGCGAAGGCCTGCCCGCCGGAGGCGCCGACGAGAATCAAGGCGGTCAGGGTGTTGAGGAGGCTCATGTCGCGCAGCAGGATGAACAGCGGAACGAGGTTGGCGATCATGGGCATCATCATCAGGAGGAGCAGCGCGTTCCACAGGAACGACGAGAGCGGCACCTTGAGTCGGGCGAAGAAGTACGCGCCGGCGAGTCCAAAGATGACGATGAAGAAGGTGGCCGTGGTGGAGAGGAAGATGGAGTTGGCGACGGTGGGCGAGACCATGGCCCAGGCGGTGCTCCAGTTCTCCCAATGGGTGGGCTGGGTCAGGGTGGTGGGATGGAGATAGAACTGGTTGTTGTCCTTGAGCGAGACGATCAGCATCAGGTAGAGGGGCAGGAAGGCGAAGGCGAGGACGAACCAGATGAAGGCATGCTTGGAAAAGCGCAGGCCCCAGTCGCCGGCCACCGCGAGGGCCTTGTAGGCGGGCTGCTGCTGGCGGGCGAAGGAACGGGCGACGTAGAGGTCGCCTTGGCTGACGGGCGGCGCCGGGCGCCGCATGCAGCGGGCGAGATAGGCCTTGTCGAGGCGACTGGCGAGCGCGCCCCACGGCACGGCGAGGATGACGAAGATCGCGCCGGAGACGATCATGTTCATTGAACCCGTTGGGATGCCGTAGCCAATCAGGATGGCGCCGGCCACGCCGATGGCGGTCTTGAAGAGGCTGGAGGAGAGCATCAGGACAAGTGCAAAGCCGAACAGGAGGCAGCGGATGTCCGCGCCCTTGAAGAGGGTCGCGGCGATCAGCGCGGCGGCGACGAGCCACAGCCCGTTGCGGAGGGCGGCGCCGTATTTGCGCAGGAGGACGGGGACGGAAACGAGCAGCGCCAACTTGAGGACGAGGAGAATGACGAAGCCGGCGAAGACTCCGAGCGTGGCGGTCTTGGGCAGGAGGTAGCCCTTGAAGAAGAGATAGGCGTCGGCGAAGGCGTAGAGGGCGAGGATGCCGAACCATGCGGACTTGCCGGGCTTGGCGCCGCCCTCGGGCTCGGGCTGCAGGAGCATGTTGCAAATCTTCTGGAGCAGCAGCACGACGACGGTCAGCACGATGCCGACGGCGCAGGCGTAGCCCATTTGCTGGTCCATGAAGGCCTTCCGCAGCATGAACAGGGCGGGGACGGTCGCTTTTCCGCCGGGGCCGCCCGCGATGCCGGCGAGGGCGAGGATCATGCCGGCGTCCTTGATCGTGTCGATGATGGCGAAGACCAGGTCCAGATAAATGGAGCCCATCAGGAGCGGCATTTCAATCTTGGTGAAACGCGTCCACCAGGTGGCGCCGTCGATGTCGGCGGCTTCATAGACGTCCTTGGAGATGTTCTGCAGCTTGGCGAGATGGGTGAGGACGGCGAACGAGCCGACCCAGGGGAAGCCCCAGACGACGCAGGCGATGATGATGATCTTGGGATCGCCGAGCCACGCGGGGGCGGTGCCGGCCTTGAACGCGGTGAGCCAGTCGAAGGACTCGAGGAACGACTTGGCGAGGCCGCCGAGGGTTGGATCGGCGAGCTTGGCCGTGACAAAGTTTCCGGCGTGCTGCAGCAGCGCCATCAGGCCGGTCCAATCGAGGAATTGGTTCAGGTAGCCGGCGGTGGCCTCGAAGAAGAAGGACCGCCAGATCAGCACGGTGATCAGGCCGGGGATCACCATCGGAATGACGAAGAGCGTGCGGTAGAAGAACTGCATCTTCTCGGAGGTGGCGCGGTGGATGCAGACGGCGACGAGCAGCGCCGGGATCATCTTGATCACGTTCCAGAAGCCGAGGATGAACGCCAGCTTGAAGGAGTTCCAGAATTCGAGGTTTTTGAGCAGGTCGGTGTAGTTCTCGAAGCCGACGAATTCCGAGATGTCGGAGCCGTTCCAGCGGAAGAGGGAGTGGAAGATGCCCGAGCTGGCGGGATAGTACTGGAGCAGGCCGATGAGGATCAGCGTGGGGATGATGAAGAAGTAGATTTCCCAGTGGTGGCGAAGCTGGTTGGGTTGGACTTCTTTGGGCTGCATGTCAGATCGGGGGGTTCTGGTTCACGGTTAGCGGTTCGCGGCTGGGGAAGACCCCGGCCACCTTGCGTGGCCGGTGAATGAGGTTGGTGTCGCGGCAAGCGAGACCTGGTTCACCCGCGGCGCAAGGCCGCGGGGGTCCAGACGGAAGTTTTCCACACAATGGAAAAATGTTTCGCCATTTTTCCACACAATGGAAAAAATGTTTCCACCGTGTGGAAAACTTGGCGAACAGACCGGCTCGGCGGGGACGCCTCGCCCTACCTGCGATCCAAGGGTAGGGCGAACCCTCCGGGTGAGCCGAATGTTCTGGACCGCCGCGGTCATTTCGAACCCTCCGCGCGGAGGCGCTGGCGGATTTTGGCGAGGACGTTGGAGGAGTATTCGTAGGGGCCGACGAAGCCTTCGGGCAATTTGTCGCGCTGGACAAGGTCGAGCTGGCGGGCGTGGTTGAGTTCGCCCCAGATCTGGCGGGAGGCGGTGATGGCGCGGTAGCGGACCCAGGCGGATTCGGCCTCGAGTTCGGCGGCGGCCTTTTCCTCGGGGGTCCGGGCGGCGGCGACGGCCTGGTCGGCGAGGATGGCGCGTCCGCGGATGCCGGCGAGGTATTGCTCGTTGCGCTGGATGCCGCGGCGCCAGTCGCGCTGCTGCTCGAGAAAATCCTCGAGGCCGGTGCGGATGTAGTACTCGGTGTATTCCTGGGCGAAGTCGTCGAAGGATTTCTGGTTGACCTGGTAAAGGGAGTATTGCTGGGCCCAGGTGACGGCGGTGTTGCCGCCGAGGGTGAAGTTGGCGTTGCCGTAGATGCCTTCCAAGTGCGGCTCGAACGCCTGCAGCAGCGGGTCGAGCTCGGTGCCGACGATGGCCGGAATCCAGCCGATGATGCCGTTGAGCTTTTCGTTGCCCTTCTGCGAGGCGAGGAAGAGCAGGAAATCGACGGCGACGTCGATGTGCTTGGAGTTGCGGGAAATGCCGAACTGGAAGCCGCCGCCGGGGGATTCGTAGATGCGGCCTTCGACGACTTCGCCGTAGACGGGGTCGTCGCGCGAGGGGATCGGGAAGTCCATGATGCCGACCTCGAACTGGCCCTTGGCCTGCTCCTACAGGGAACGGGCGTCCCAGGTGCCGGTGGTCATGAAGACCGCGCGCTGCTGGGCGAAGAGGAAGACGGCTTCGTCGCGGCCGAGGCCGGTGTAGCCGACCTGGAAGTAGTCGGTGACTTCGCGCAGCATCTTGAGCCACAGGGCGTAGGGCGGGTAGTAGAAATCGAGCAGGCCGGTCTTGAAGGCGACGAAGGTTTCGTCGTTGCCGACGAACCCGTCGCGGTTGAAGTCGGCGCGGCGGAAGGCGCCGTAGGTGACGGGGCTGAACATCATGCCGTCCCAGTGGCCGAAGTGGTAGGCGGAGCCGGCGATGGGGATGTAGGGCTGGCCGGTGACGGCGTTGGTGGCGGCGCGGATCTGCTCGCAGACGGCGAGGAATTCGCGGTAGTCGAGGGGCGCGGTTTCGCGGCCGGTGATTTGCTTGAGGAGATCCTTGTTGTAGAAGATGCGCACGCCGAAGAGCGAGAGCGGCACGGACATGTATTCTTGCATTTCCGTGACGTAGGCCGTCTTCATGCCGTCCTTGTAGGTCTGGCGGAGCGGCAGGCCGGCGATGTCGGTGCCGGCGTTGTGCGGGTTGGGCGCGTTGACGTAGCGGGAGACGGGATAGAAGTAGCGGTTGTAGTAGGAGAGCCAGATGTTGCCGGGGAGCATGGCGCCGACCTGCATGATGTCGGGGGCGGTGCCGCCCATGAGTTGGGTGCTGACCCACTGGCCGTAGGTGCCCTCGGGAATCGCGTCCTGGATGATCACGACGTTGGGGTGCGTTTCGCGGTAGAGGCGGGCCATCTCGTCGATGCCTTCGCGCACGCTGGCCTCGAGCTGCCAGTGGCCGAGGCGGATGACGATGGAGCCGGGCGGCGTCTGTTGCGCGCGGTAGGAGGCGATGACGATCGCCGACCAGATGAAGACCGCGAAGACGACGAGCAGCGCGAAATAGGCGCGGACGAAAGCGATCGCGGATTTGAGGAAGGCGGGCATGGCTACGGGCCTTCCTCTTCGGCGCGGATCTTCGCTTCGAGCGCGTCCATGCGCTTCAGCGCCTGCTTGCAGCCGTAGACGCGGATGTCGGTGGGGTATTTCTCCAGCAGGAGGTTGTAGTATTTCCGGGCGAGGTCGAAATCGCCGACCTCGAACTCGGCGATCGTGGCGAGGTTCCAATAGGCCCAGGCGAACTCGATGTAGGGATCGGACGGATCCACTTCCGTGGTTTCAAACGAATTCTTTTCGGCCTGCAGGCGTTTTTCCTGGTCGTTCAGCGTCTGATAGGCCACGGCCAGCAGCGACCATGCGGGGCTGAGGAACTCCTTTTTTTCGCGGTTGGCGAATTCGAGGAGTTTCGTTTCGGCCGCGCGGCTGGTTTGGGGATCGAGCTGGGCGAGCTGGATGCTCTGGAGATAGAGGAACGCCTCCTTGGCGGCGAGGTGGCCGGGGAACTTTTCGAGGATGTGCTGGTAGGCCTGGTTGACGGCGTCATAGTCGGGTTCCTGGCCGACGGGAACGAGATGCTGCTGGCGGGCAAGGGCCAGTTCGGTCCAGGGGATCATCGGGCTGTCGGGCGCGGCGGCGAGGATTTCCTTGTAGAGGTCGGTGGCGAGTGTGGTGTTTTCGCCGGGGCGGCGCAGGTCCCAGGTGGTGGCAAGGCCGTAGGAGGCCATCGCCCAGTCGTCGGAGCCGCGCTCGGCGCGGGTGCGCGCGGATTCAAAGGCGAGGATGGCGTTTTGGAACTCGCTGAGGCGGTAGGCGGTCCAGCCGGCGCCGATCAGCGTGGCGGCATCGCCGGTTTGTTCGGACTTGGCGCGGCAAGCGGCGAGCCCGATGGCGAGAAACCC
>DMJA01000149.1 GCA_003451935.1 Verrucomicrobiota bacterium
ACAATGGAAAAAATGTTTCCACACTGTGGAAAAACCTCGGGCGGCGATTGGACGAGCCTGGGCGGCGGGGTTCATCGGCGTTTCTCCCGTTGGCGGAAGAAGCGGACGAGTTCGCGGCCGTAGGGTTCGCCGGCGTTGAGCTCGATGGCGTCGGACCGGGCGCGGGCGAGCTGCCGCAGGAGGGTGTCGCGGCGCTCGGTGTGGCGGGCGAGGAGGGCGCGGCGGGTGGGGGCGTGGGAAGTGTCGATCAAAATGCGCTGGCCGCTCTCGGCGTCCTGGAAGTCCACAAGGCCGACGGCGGGGAGCGCGCTTTCGCGCTTGTCGCCGATGACGAGGCTGACGAGGTCGTGGCGGCGGGCGGTGACGCGCAGAAGATGCTCGCAGGACGGCGCGATGAAGTCGGAGATGAGGAAGGCGACGGACCGGCGGCGGACGACGTGGTTGAGGTAGCGCAGGGTGGGCTCGAGGTTGGTGCGCGGGGACGTAGGCTTGGCCGCGAGGATTTCGGAGATGACGCGCAGAACATGGGTCGGGCCTTTGCGCGGGGGGACGTGCTTCTCGACGCGGTCGGAAAAGAGGATGAGTCCGACGCGGTCGTGGTTGGTGATGGCGGAGAAGGCGAGGACGGCGGCGACTTCGGCGGCGAGGTCGCGCTTAAGCTGCGCGGTGGAACCGAACCGGTTGGAGGCGGAAATGTCCACGAGGAGCATGACGGTCAGTTCGCGCTCCTCGGTGAATTTCTTGACGTGGGGGGAGCCGGTGCGGGCGGTGACGTTCCAGTCGATGGAGCGGATGTCGTCGCCGGGGACGTATTCGCGGACTTCCTGGAACTCCATGCCCTGACCCTTGAAGACGGAGTGGTAGCGGCCCGCGAAGACGTCGTTGACCGAGCGCCGCGTGCGGATCTCGATTCGACGGATTTTTTTGAGTGTTTCGCGGGGGATCATGGGGAAAGCCAGTATTCAGAATTCAAGAGTCAGGATTCAGAAGGGCGGTAGACCTCCGGTCGGGGTTAGGGGACGGGCAACTCGTTCAACAGGGTGGCGACGATCTTGTCGGCGGTCATTTCCTCGGCCTCGGCCTCGAAGGAAGGGATGATGCGGTGGCGGAGGACGTCGGGGGCGATGGACTTGACGTCCTGCGGGGTGACGTAGCCGCGGCCCTGCAGGAAGGCGTGGGCGCGGGCGGCGAGGGTGAGGTAGAGGGTCGCGCGCGGGGAGGCGCCGTAGCGGATGTTGTCCTTGAGCGCGTCGAGCTTGTAGGCGGCGGGATCGCGCGTGGCGAAGACGATGGAAAGGATGTAGTCCTTGATCTTGTCGTCCACGTAGATTTCATCCACGATCTGGCGGGCGCGGTGGATCGCGTCGGGCTCGACGACGGCGCGCACGTTGCGCACGACCTCGGTGCGGGCGTTGGCGTCGAGGATGCGGCGCTCCTCGTCGAGGGAGGGGTACTTGATCACGAGCTTGAGCATGAAGCGGTCGACCTGCGCCTCGGGGAGGGGGTAGGTGCCTTCCTGCTCGATGGGGTTCTGCGTGGCGAGGACGAGGAAGGGGTCGGGCAGAGCGAAGGTCTCCTGTCCGATGGTGACCTGGCGCTCTTGCATGGCTTCGAGGAGGGCCGACTGAACCTTGGCGGGCGCGCGGTTGATTTCGTCGGCGAGGATGATGTTGGCGAAGACGGGGCCCTTGCGGGTGCCGAAGTCGCCGGTCTTGGGGTTGTAGATCTGCGTGCCGACGAGATCGGCGGGCAGCAGGTCGGGGGTGAACTGGATGCGGCGGAATTGGGTGTTGATTGCGGCGGCGAGCGTTTTGACGGCGAGCGTCTTCGCAAGGCCGGGCACGCCCTCGAGAAGCAGATGGCCGTTGGCCAGCAGGCCGATCATCAGGCGGTCGAGCAGGTAGCGCTGGCCGACGATGACTTTTTCCATTTCGCCGCGCAGGGCGGCAATGAAGACGCTCTCTTCCTTGACCTTTTCGTTGATGGCGGTGATTCCGGTGTCGCTCATGGGGGGCTCCTAGGGTTTGCCGGACGCGGTGGCCGCGGCCGGCTTGGGAATCCGGATGCAAATCCGGCTGTTTTCGTTGGTGACTTGGAAAGAGGCGTCCGGATCGACGGGGCCCGGCAACAACACGCGGGAGCTGAAGCTCTGCGAGGAGGATGTGCTTGCCGTACGCGTGTCTTGATGCGAGGAGACGCTGAGCAGGCGGCCGTCGAGGCGGACATCGAGATTGGAGGGATCGGCGTCGGGAAGCGCGAGGGAAAGCTCGTAGGCGTCGTCCAGTTCGCGCAGGTTCATGGCCGGAGAGGCGGGCAAGGCGGCCCACGCGGGGTCGGGGCCGAAGAACGAATCGAAGTCGGCGAAGTCGGCCATCATGCGCTCCATTTCTTCGCGCATGCGGTCGGCGGGATGGCGATAACGCGGAGCGGGCCGCTGGAAGACCGCGAGGCGAGGGAAGAGGGAAAAAGGTGACGGGGCATTCGGTTGAGCGGAGGACTCCAAGGAGGGGGGAGTGTCCGGCTGGGTTGCGACCGCGGGCGGGTTGTGATTCCTGCGGCTGAATGCCCCGTCAAAATGGTTTTTGGCCAGCCATGCCAGAATCACGATCT
Source organism: Verrucomicrobiota bacterium (assembly GCA_003451935.1). Classification (GTDB taxonomy): domain Bacteria; phylum Verrucomicrobiota; class Kiritimatiellia; order CAIQIC01; family Lenti-01; genus Lenti-01. The sequence goes on from DMJA01000149.1 coordinate 2,611, forward strand.
GCAAGACCAGTATCCAGCGGAGGAGCCTGCGTTCGCCAGAAGGCGGGCGGGGGCTTGGATGGATGGTGTTGTCTGTCATGGCGAATGATTATAAGCAGACCGCGTGCCAAGTTCGGCAGGAAGGGCGTAAATGGAGAAAATTCCAATATGGGTTGGATAAATTGAATCTGTCCGGTTTTGGTTGGAGCCGGACATCCTTTTAGCCTGCGTCAAAATGCGCGGAGCGGCTGCGACATTTTGTCCGTTTGTGTGATTCTTGACATCCTTTTGTGTGTGGTGGACCCTGTGGCCTTTCATGAGAGAAAAAAAGCCAAAGGGGAAACCGCATACTTCGGCCCGGTCATCGTGCCGGGCACTGGTGGCCGTGGATACGCAGCGCGTGCGAAAGCAGTTGATCAAGGAACTGAAATCCGCCAAACGCCGATTCGAAAAGGCCGAGGCGGAGCACCTGAAGCACCAGCAGGTGGATTTGCCGGAATATCGGCGCTGGCATCATCTGGTGCTGGGTCCGCTCGAACAAGAGATCCTGCGCCATCGGACCGAATTCAAGAGGCTCGATTGCTTTTTGGACGGGCTTCGCGAAGAGCAATTCATCCAGCACCGGCCGGTCCGGGAGTTGCTGGTTGAGTTGCTGGCGTATGCGGAGGCGCATGACGATGGCAAGGAAATCAATCGGGTGGGGGGCGAGTGGTCGCCCGTCTACCTGATGGGTTGTGGCTATACGCTGTGGCAGGAACCCCGGAAGAGGAAATACGAGGCGGCGCAGGAAAAGCGCCGCCGCGCCCGCGAAGATCGCAAGTCCCGGTCGGATAAAAAAGGCAAGTCCCGCCAGGAGGATGAGTTGTTCGATTCCATGGAGGAAATTCTGGGCGGGATGTTCGGGGACTTGGGATCGGCCGGCGAGTTCTGGGAGGAGAATGAGGCCGGCTTGCCGCTGAACCGCCGAAATAAAGGGCCGCGCGAGCAGGAATTCCGGTCGCTGTATCGCAAGCTGTGCCGGGCTTTGCATCCCGACGTGGCGGGCGAGGCGACGCCCGAGAGGCATCGGCTGTGGCTGGAGGTGCAGGATGCCCATGAGACGCGCGATCTGGAGCGGCTGGAAGCCC
>DMJA01000104.1 GCA_003451935.1 Verrucomicrobiota bacterium
GCAAGACGCTGACCAAGACGCTCGAATTCGCCGCCCGCCTGCGTAAGGAAACCGAGACTCCGATCATGCTGTTCGGCTACTACAACCCCCTCTTCAAGTACGGCCTCGAGCGCCTGGCCAAGGCCGCCCACCAAGCGGGCGTCGATGGCCTGCTCGTCGTCGATCTCCCGCCCGAGGAAGCCGCTCCCCTCCGCGCCGCGCTGAAAGGCACGGACATCCAGATTATTTTTCTTGTCGCGCCCACCACGCGCACCGACCGGATCCAGAAGATCGCGCAGGAAACCGGCGGATTCCTCTATCTGATCACGAAGGCCGGCACCACCGGTGAAGGCGGACTCGATTATGCCGCCATCGCCAAGCATGCCGCCGAGGTCAAGGCCATCAGCCCCCTCCCCGTCTGCCTCGGCTTTGGCATCCGCGACGGCAAGGACGCGCAGAAACTCGCTCCCATGGCCGATGGCGTCATCGTCGGCTCCACCCTCTGCCGCGTCATTGGCGACGCGCCGAATGCCCCCGACCTCCCTGCGCGCATGGCCGCCAAAATCCGCGACCTCCGCTCCGGTCTCGACGCCTGAACCCCCGCTCCCGATGCGGGTTTGCGCCCGCCAGGTTTATTGCAGCGCGGCGGCCAGCGCCAGCAGCGTGTAGGCCGTCACGAGGTTCGGATCGGCCTCCCACCAGCGGTTGTTCTCGTTCACCCAGAACCCGTCCGGCTTCTGCAGCGCGATCAGCTTGCGCACGACCTCTTCGCGCCAGGCAACGATGCTTCCGTCAGGCCGCATCAGCGTGTCGTCGCCCGCGGCCTTCAGGCTCTTCGCCAGCACGTTGAAGAAATAATACAGCCCTTCCTGACCCATCCCGGGGTTTTCATCGAGCGACCAGTGACGACGGGCCCAGTCCTTCGCCGATTGCACGCGGACATCCTGCACATCCACCTCCGCGTAGATCAGCGCGAGCAGCCCGGCATAGGTCATGCTGCCATAGGAACGCAGCATCACCTTGCCCTCTGCATTCGTGGTCGAGGGTCCTGCCCCCGGCGTGTAGGCGAACCCGCCGCGGTCGTCCGCGCGGTCGCTCCGGTAGGCGTTTGTATTCACGCTTTCCAGATTCTGCAGTTGCGAGAGGAATTCCTGCGCCGCCGCCCAGTCCAGATCCGCCTTCGGCTCGCCGGCGCCGCGCAGATCCTCCACGTCCTGCGTCAAGCGCATCGCCTCGTAGGCCATGTAGGAATTCGAAAGGTCCGTGTAGGGCCGCCCCTGGTCTGCATCGTAGCCCATCCCTCCCCGATAGGAACCCGGCCCGAGATATTGCATTTTTGACAGATAGGCCCGCGCGTTCTGCACCACCGGCACCAGTTCGGGACGGCCCAAGGCGTGCAGCGCGGCCATGCACACCGCCGTGTTGTAGTTCGCCAGCCCCCCGCCCTTCCGCTGCATCGTCGGTTGCCGCCAGATCGAACCGTCCTCCTGCACGCTCGTCAGGATGAATACCATCGCGCGGTCTATTGCGGACTTGTGGGCCCCCGGATCCGCCGCCTGCAGCGCCCACATCGAAAGACCCGTCAGCGCCGGCGAATCCGCCAGCGCCCAATGGCCGTCCGCCTGCTGTTGCGCGACCAGCCATCCCGCGCCCTTGGCCATCGCCGCACGCGCCTCCGCTTCCAGATCCGCCGGCAATCCGGCGCTCGCCACGACCGTCCACCCGATCGCCATCCATCCGATCATCCACTTCTTCATGGGGTCTTTCCTCCCAAAGCATCTTGCGGTTCAGCCCTGTAAACGCCGGCCGCCCGCGCAAGGTTCACCGCGATTTCCACAAAACCGCCATCGGAAACGGGCGATCCGCAAAAGGCTTTTCTTTTTCGTGCATCTGGTCCAAGAATGCCCTTCCATGTCCGGTTCCGTCCAGCCCGAAACCGACGACTTCTCCCTGATGGCGCAGGTGCGCGACGACCGCGAAGACGCCTTCCGGCGGATCGTGGATCGCCATCAGCGCCCGCTGCTGAACTTTTTCGCCCGGATGGGCGCTTCCTCCCATGGCGAAGACCTCGCCCAGGAAACGTTCATCCGCCTATGGAACTACCGGAAAAAATACAAGCCCGCCGCCAAGTTCACGACCTTCCTCTACACCTTGGCCCGGCACACGTGGCTGGATTACGTCCGCCGCCAAGTCCGGTTCCAACTCTTTTCCGACCGCTACCGCGAGGAAAACCCCTCCTCCACCGATGGCGGTCTCGGCCGGCTTCGCAAGGACCTCGACATCCAAGCCGCGCTGGACAAGCTCTCGCCCAAGTTGCGCGAAACGCTCGTGCTGGCCATCCACCAGGGGCTGGCCTACGACGAAATCGCCGGCGTCCTCCGCATTCCCGTCGGCACCGTCAAATCGCGCGTGTCCAACGCCCTGTCCACCTTGAAGGAGATGTTCGATGAACACCCCTGACCCGCTGAACGATCCTCGATTCGAGCAACTGGTTTCCCGATTGCGTTCGCAGGAAGTGCCAACGCCTTCCGCCGATTTCACCGCGCGGACGATGGCCCGCCTGCACGGACCGGCCGCGCGGCGGCGAAAGTTGCCGGCCATCGCCCTCCGCGCGGTGGCCGCGCTGGCGGGCCTGTGCAACGCGGGGTTGTGGTTCATTCGGACGCCGGCCCCGATGGCAAAATCGCCGGCGCCCGTCGACATCCTCATGGCCGCCCAGCGGCCCGATGGCGGCTGGTCCGCCGATGAGCGCAATCCTCGCCACCGCTACGACACCAGCGTGACGGCGCTTGCGCTGCTGGCCCTGATACAGGACGATCCGTCGCCGCTGCAGGGACCGGCGACCGGCGCCATCCGGGCGGGCATGGCCCATTTGCTGCGCCAGCAACAATCCGATGGATGCTTTGGGGACAACTTCTCCGGCGCCGGATTCACCCAGTACTTGGCTGGAATGGCCCTGCAAACCGCCGCTCGGCTTCCCGGGGCCGATCCCGCATGGATCGCCGCCGCCGCCCGCGCCCGCCGACACCTTCCGTCCAATCTCCAGATGGCCAAATTGAACGCCAACCTCGCCCACCCCGGCTCTTTTCCTATCCGTTGGGCCGATGCGGGTGGCCCCGTCGCCCATACCGCGATTGAAATGTTGGAGAAGTAAATCTACCTTTCACCCATTTCGACGCATAGTTAATTAACACTCCTCAGTTTTCATTAACCGAAGTTTTATAAACATATTCATATGTCATTTCATTCATTAAAAATAGATCAGAATATAACGATGGAGTCTTAATTAACTCTGCGTCATTTTTTACTGATTTCAGCCGATTTTGAGCGGGAATCAGGAGGCTAAAGGAGATGATTTTTTGAGCCAGACGGAAAGGATGGCGATGTCGGCCGGCGTGATGCCGGAAATTCGAGAGGCCTGACCGAGATCTCGGGGCCGGATGGCGGAGAGTTTTTCGCGTGATTCATAGCGCAGGGCGCGGATCGCCTGATAGTCGAAGTCATCCGGAATCCGCTGCCGGGAGACTTGTTCCGATTTCTCGATCTGCCGAAGCTCGCGCGCGATGTAGCCCTCGTACTTGAGTTCAAACTCCACCTGCTCCGCCACCTCGGGCGGCAGGTCGTCCTTGCGTTTTGGCATCGTCGCATAATCCACTTCGGGGCGCTTCAGCCATTGGGCTAAGGAAGCTCCTTCATGGTGCGTCCGGTTCAAGTGGTCGATTTCCTTGGCGATGGCTTTTTCCATCGCCCGGACTTCGCGCAATCGCTCCGCGGGAACGATGCCCAGTTTTTCGGCGTGCGCCGCCAGGCGAAACACGGCGTTGTCCTGCCGCAACAGCAACCGATGCTCCGCGCGCGACGTGAACATCCGGTACGGCTCGTTCGTCCCCTTCGTCACCAAATCATCAATCAAAACACCGATGTAAGCCTCGTGTCGTTTTAATGTAACTTGCTC
>DMJA01000283.1 GCA_003451935.1 Verrucomicrobiota bacterium
GCAGGTCGCCCGCGATGCGCCGGGCGATGGCTTCAATGTCTTGGTCGGTCAATTTCATAGCGTCTCCCGCGAATGGAAGGATTTCGTTTGCGGACGCCGCGGCGCGGCGTCCCTACCTAGAAATCATTTGGTGTACTTGGTCTCGCCGTTGACTTCCCACGTATCGACGATGGCCATGATGACGTTGTCGACCGGCTTCTTGTCGGTCATGGAGGTCTGGCGGGCGGAAGAGCCAGCCGCGGTGAGGACCATTTCGCCCGGGCCGGCGCCCATGGCGTCGGCGGCGACGACGAACGAGGAGGTTTCCTTGCCGTCGGTGTCCACGAGACGGACGAGGAGGAAGCGGATCCCGTCCAGGACGGGTTCCTTGCGGGTGGAAACGACGGTGCCGACGACTTTGCCGAGATTCATGCTGCCTCCGGGAAAACGATCACATAAAAAGGGGTTGGCGGAAGCCGCCGGCGCGAACCGGCGGCTTCTGCCGATGAAGAGACGCCTTACTTGGCGCCCTTGGCGGGATGGCGGCCCAGCGGGAGCGTCGCATCCACGTTGGCGTGGGGGCGGGCGATCACGTGGACGGCGACCACTTCGCCGACGCGGCCGGCGGCGATCTGCCCGGCGTCGCAGGCGGCCTTGACGGCGGCGACGTCGCCGCGGACGATCACGCAGGTGAAGCCTCCGCCCGTCTTCTCGTAGCTGACCAGTTCGACCTTGGCGGCCTTGACCATCGCATCCGCAGCTTCCACCGTAGCGGGGAAGGAACGGGTTTCAATCATTCCCAATGCATCTGCCATTTTCGTACCTCTTGTTGTTTGTGTTTTCTTTTAAATGCGGGGGGTTACTTGCCTTCGGTGCGTCCGGTGACGGCCTCGATCGCGGCCTCGGCGGCGCGGTAGGCGACATCGATGTCGCGTTCCTCGCCTCCGAGCCAGATGCGGCCGAAGCTGCCGAAGGTGATGACCTCCAGCACGTTGATGTTGGCGGCCTTTTCGGCCTCGTTCGCGGCGAGGGCGGCATAGCCGGCGGGGGCGACCTCCATGATGAAGAGGGACTGCCCGCGCGTGATCATGTTGCCGTGGCGCATGCGGTTGATCAGCATCGTCTGGTGGTCATCGATGTTGCGGATGACCTGGGACGAGTAGACCTTGGGCTTGATGCGCTGGTCCTCGGTGAGATCGAGGTCCTTCAGGATGGCGGCGCCGGCCTGGCGGACGTCGGCCTGGGAGTCCGAGTGGATCTCGAGCATGCCATAGAGGCGCTCGACGATCTGCATGCCCGGGGTGACGCGCGTGGACTTGAGGGCCACGTCGGTGACCTGGTTGATCGCGATGCCCGGGGAAATTTCCACGAACAGGGCGGCCTGCTCGGCGACGGGCAGGTAGCCGCGGGCCACGGTCGCCAAGAACGAGGCGAACTGCGGCTGCAGGCTGTCGATGAATACGTAGGTTCTGAGTTCTGCCATGGGGGCTCCTTTTATTTTCCGCCGGTGGCGGCTGCGGCTTCTTCCATCATTTTCACACTGTTGGACGATCCCACGCGGGTCGCTCCGTTGCGGATCATCAGCATCGCGTCGGCATAGGTGCGGACGCCGCCGGAGGCCTTCACGCCGAGGCGCCTGGGGGCGACGGTGCGGGCCATGAGGGCGATGTCCTCGGCCGTGGCGCCGCCCTTGTTGAAGCCCGTGGAGGTCTTCACGTAGTCGGCGCGGGCGCGCATGGACGCCTCGCAGGCCTTGACGATCTCGTCCTTGGTCAGCAGGCACGTCTCCAGGATCACCTTGAGGAGGGCGCCGCCATCCTTGCAGGATTCAGCCACGGTGCGGATATCCTTCATGACGGCGTCCCAGTTGCCGGACTTCACGAGGCCGACATTGATGACCATGTCGATTTCCTTGGCGCCCTCGCGGATGGCGCGGCGGGCTTCCAGGGCCTTGATCTCCGGCGTGCCGGCGCCCAGGGGGAAGCCGACGACGGCGCAGACCTTGACGGACGAGCCGCGCAGGATCTGGGCGACGTAGCGCACCCACGAGGAGTTGACGCAGCAACTGAAGAAGTTGTGCTTGAGGGCTTCCTCGCACAGCTTCTTGACCTCGTCCTGCGTGGCCTCCGGCTTGAGGATGGTGTGGTCGATCATGCGGGCCAGCTGGGCGGGCGGGAGGTTGGCCATGTTGGCGGTTCCGGACGCCGGGGCGGCTCCGCCGCCGACGATCTGCTTGACGCGCTCGGCGATGCGCGCGACATCTTGGGGGGACAAGTCCAATTTCATCTCCTTAATGGCCGCCATGACGGGGGTGCCCGCGCGGCCGCTTTCGAGGTCCTGGATCATCTGGACGCGCCGAAGGTGCCTCTCTTCGGTGCAGTCGGTGGCGATAAAGACATCTGCGATGGCTTTCGCCTGTTCGAAATTCGTCTGTCCGGAGCCGAGGGTCAGGACATTGGCGCCATTGTGCTGGCGGGAATTCTTGGCCAGCGCTTCGTTGTAGCACCCCGCCGCCCGCACCCCGGGAATCTTGTTGGCGGCCATGGCCGAGCCGATGCCGGCGCCATCCACCATGATGCCGAGGTCGCAGCGCCCCGCCGCCACGGCCCGCGCCACGGCGGCGGCGAAAACGGGATAATCGACCGCTTCCTTGGAATTCGTGCCGACGTCGGTGACATTGTGCCCCTGGCTTTTGAGCCAGCCGGCCAACTGTTCCTTCAATTCATATCCCCCGTGGTCGGAGCCCACGGCGATTCTGCAGCGACGATTCGACATATGCGGGACATGATTATCGCACGGCGGGGAGAGGGCAAGCCTTATCTTCAGGTTTTTCAAAAAAGCGTTAAACCGTTTTCACAAAACCTAAAATTTAGGCGTTGGCCGGCGCCCGGCCCCGGGCCTAGTCCAACAGATTGCGGGCGATGGCTTCCCGGGTGGCGTCGGCGAGGCGGGGTTCGCTGGTGCGGTCGGCGTCGGGCATGGGGGGGAGGAAGCGGACGGTGATGCGGGTGAAAAGGCGAGGGAAGCGCTTGCCGCGCGGAAGGGCGCGGAAGGCGCCGCTGATCGCGACGGGAATGACGGGCGCATCCAGCTCGAGAGCGAGGGCGGCGAAGGTGGACTTGAAGTCGCCGATTTGGCCGTCGGTGGAACGGGTGCCCTCGGGGAAGATGATGAGGTTGCCGCCTTCGCGGAGGGCCTGGGCCATCATCTGGAGGGAAATCTGCACGTCGCGGCCGACTTCGACGATGATGACGTTGCAGTTCCGGGCGAGCCATTCGAACATGGCATTCCGGACATGCTTGCGCTTGGCGTAGTAGAAGGTGCGGCGCAGGAAGCCGTTCTTCAGGAACATCGAGACGAACAGCCCGTCGATGTAGGATTGATGGTTCGCGACGAGGATGCAGGTGCCCTTTTCGGGCAGGTTCTCCCGGCCTTCGACGCGGATGCGGAAGGCGAGGCGCAGGGCCAGGCCAAACAGGTTCTTGAGGAAGGGATGGATCCAGCCGGAGTGCGGGAGCTGGAGGGGTTTGTCCGGGCGGGATTTCAGGAGGGTGTCCCAGCTACCGGCGCGTTCGCGGAAGAACAAGCGGTTTTCATCGGCGTGCTTGGCGAGGGCGAGGACGGTGGGGAATTCCTGGAAGACGGATTCCGGAAGCTTGACGCCAAAGGTCTTTTCGATGAAGACGAGGACGGACAGGCGCGCAAGCGAGTCGAGCGCGAGGTCCATTTCCCAATGGGCGGCGGGGGCGACGCGCAGGCATTCCAGTTCGGAGCGCAGGAAGCGGTCAAAGGCGGCATACGCCTCGCCGAGGTTCTCGGGCTTGGGCGTCGGGACGGAATCGCCGCTGAAGGTGCCGACGGCCAGGCGGGCGAGCTCGTGGCGTTTGAGCTTGCCGAGGCGGGTCTTGGGGAGTTCGCCGGAGACGATGGTGAGCTGGGTGATCTTCTTGGCGGGCGAGGCAACGCGGTTGTAGGGCTCGAGGAGGTTCCATCGGAAATGCTCGGCCTGCTGGGCGGGGACGCCGTCGAGGAAGCCGGCGGCGGGCACGATCAAGGCATGGAGCAAGTCGTCGCGCAGGGTGACGGCAACTTCCTTGATGTCGGGGGAAAGGCCGGCGAGCTTATCCTCCAACTCGGCCGGATTGACCTTCTTGCCATTGGGCAGGACGATGATCTCCTTCTTGCGGCCGGTGATGAACAGGTAGTCGTCGCTGTCGAGATAGCCGAGGTCGCCGGTGTGGAGCCAGCCGTCCTGGATGGCTTCGGCGGTGGCCTCGGGATTTCTCCAATATCCGGCGAAGACATGGGGACCGCGCGCGAGAACTTCGCCATCTTCGATGCGTACCGAATCGGGCAGGCAGGGATTGCCGCAGGAGCCGAGACGGACGGCGCCGGGGCGGGGGAAAGTGATCATCGGGGCGCACTCGGTCATGCCATAGCCTTCGAGCACCTCGAAGCCGCAGATGGCGAGGTCGCGGGCCACCTCGCGATCGAGGGGTGCTCCACCGGATACCATCTGGCGGAGCTCCCCGCCGAATTTTTTCTGGACGGGCAAGAGCAGGCGGCGGGAAACGGACAGGCGGCCGATGGCGGCGGAGAGGCGATAGAGCAGGCGGCCGACGGGGGAATGGAACAGCTTTTCGATGATCGCCTTGCGGAAGAGCGCATAGAGGCGGGGAACGCCGATGAGGATGGTGGCGCGGTGGCGTTTCATCGTGGCGATCATCTCGGCGGGGTCGAGGGAATGGGCCATGACAATGGATCCGCCAGCGTAGAGAGGGCCGAGGATGCAGCCCATGAGCGGCAGGATGTGGTGGGCGGGCAGGAGCGCGAACGTGCGGCTTTCAGGCTTGAAGATCGGCACGCGGTCGCAGACGGACTCGAGATTGACGTGCAGATTGCAGAACGTAAGCATAACGCCCTTCGGCGCGCCGGTGGTGCCGGAGGTGAACAGAATGGCGGCCAAGGCGTCGGCCGGGCCGGACATCAGCGGGGTGTCGGCGATGGCCCCGGAGGGCATGGCGGGAAAATCTTCGGCGTCGAAGCAGATGATCCGCGGCGTGCCATTGGCGAGGGAGCGCAGGGCTTCTTCGACGACGGGCTGGGTCTTGGCGGAACAGAAAATGGCGACGGGCTCGGTTTGGCGGAGGATGTAGGCGGCTTCGTCGGCGGGACAGAAGGAGTCCACGGGAACGACGACGCACCGGTTGCGCCAGACGGAGAACAACGCGGAAACCCACTCGGGCCGGTTTTCGGAGAAAAGGACGACGCGTTCGCCCGGCGCTGAAAAATAGAGCGCGGCGAGCGCGGCGGAATGGGCCAGCAGGTCCGCGTAGGAAATTTCGGAATCCTTCCAATAGATGGCGGTCTTGGGCAGGGGGCGCAGGACGGTGAAGGCAGGGGGCGGGGCGTCGGGCGTATTCATGCGTCGTCTCCGGGGCTATCGCAGGAGGTTGAAGGTGAATTCGCCACTTCCCGTGTGGCGAATGTAGCGGCGGGGCAGATTGCTGAAGCGCTCGGGATGCCACGAGTGGGACGTATGGCCGCCCTCCGTCCAGACCAGATGCGTGGACGCCAGATGCTGGCGCTCGAAGGTATCGCTTTCCGAAATCGTCTGGATGGAGACGGGCAGGACAATGCCGTCGGCGACGGACAAGACGCGCGCAGGGCGATTCGTGGGCAGGAAATCGGCGGGTGCGGTTCCGTAGAGAGCCAAGGAATTGAAATCGTATTCTTCGCGGGCGATGAAGTTGGTGGCGACGCCGTTCCGGTCGGTGCGAATCACGCGCAGCGTCTGATCGGCCTGGAGGCTGCCGGCGATGACGGTCTGCATGGGGCCATCCTGGATTCGAGCGCCGAGGCGCTCGACAGTGCCATCGGCGCGGAAAGACGCAGACAGCTCCTCGGAATAATGGTGCAGGGCGACAAAGACGGGCAGATCGGCGGTGAAGGAGGAGGAAACAGTCTTCAGGCCTGCGGATTGCACGATCTGGACGGTTTGGGTGGCCATCACGAAATCCTTGAACACGACCTCGTAGTGGATATCGACGGCGTCGGCGGCCGAGACGACCGTCGCCAGTCCGGAGAGGAATGCGCAAAGCAGAGTCGTTTTCATCGCCGGAAATCCTACCCCGGCCTCCGGGAGGAAACAATCCAAACCGATGAAAAAGGAAGGCCCGGCGGGGGATGCCGCCGGGCCCGAGCGATCCGCCGATCTACGGGGCGGCGGGGATGGTGATCTTGAACATCAGGACGGGGTTGGTGGCGTTGTTGATGGGCAGGATGCCGTTGGTGCTGCTGTTGGTGCCCAGAACCGTCCAGTCCCAGCCGTTGCCGGCGAGTTGGCGCGCGGCATGGATGACATAGGCGCGCGGCGCGGCGGAATCCTTGTCCAACACCAGATTCAAGTCTGTGCCGGAGAATGACAAGTTCTGGAACTGGAGGAACGAAGATGGATCCGTGGGATCGGTGTCGGCAGAATATTCCTCTTCGTTGGTAAAGCCATCTCCGTCGTAGTTGTCGCCAGGAGCGCCGTTGGCGCCTTGGGGATCGAGGCCGGCCGCGGTGGCCCACTGCTCGTAGGGGGTGGGCTCCTGCGAGGCGGTGACGGTGATGGTGATGAGTTCCTCGTCGAACCCGTCCTGTCCGGTGGCGGTGAAGAGGAAGGTATGCACGCCGGTCTCATCGGCGGCGGGGGTGAACGAGAAGTTGTTGGGCGCGGTGAAGGTCCAGTTGCTCGGCGCCAGCGTGCTCGCGCAGGCGAGCACAACCGTGTCGGCCGGATCCTGCGTGACCTGGACGGCGAAGGCCAGCGTGTTGCTGACGGCCACCGTGCGGTTGGAGATTGTCGCGATGACGGGGGCCGGTAGCCGGTCGGCGTTGAGGAACATGTCATTGACGTTAGTGGCGGTCATGCCCGCGGTGATGTCGAGCAGGCGGATGAATTGGGCCTGGCCGCCGGACCAAGTGGCGTTGCTCTGGAAGCCGACGTAGATGCCGTTTGCAACGAGTTCGCTACCGAGTTTATTTGTTTCCCAAAGCGTAGTCGTTGGGTTCGTCGCCGCAATGTTGATGACATTGTAGGCATGGGCGGGCTGAATGCCGAACCAGTTGGCGCCGGCCGTGTTGGTCGCGTTCAACTTGAAGTTCCCGGCGCGATTGTAGTTGGCCCGGAAGTTATTGTTGATGAACGCAAAGACCACGTCCTGGGTGGCGGCGGAGACGCCGGGCTGCTGGAACTTGGCCACCGCAAAGATGTCGGGGTTCCAAACACCGCTGGTCGAGTCGTCGAGGAAGTAGTTCTGCTGCGAGCGCAGGGCGGGGGAATTCTCGCGCGCGGCGTTGAGGCGGCCATAGGTGGCGCGGATGTCCGCGGCCCACGCGGCGTTCCAGATGTTGGTCATGTGGTTGTAGCGCTTGAAGTGCGGGATGGATTTCCCGAAGTTCGTCTCGTAGCGCGCGAAGTTGTTGTTGGGCGAGATGCCGTCCGCGAAGTCGGTTCGCGCGCCGTATTCGCCGGCGTTGTTCTGGGCGCCCATTTCCTGGCCGTAGAACATCATCGGGACGCCGTCCATGGCGGCGTTGATGGCGTAGGCATAGACCAGCGACCACTGGTCGTCCGTCGGGAAGATTTCGTCGTGCGAGATGAGGTTCAGGAGGACCGGCGACAGCTCGAAGGCATTCTTGCGGGCGTCGAAGGCGTTCCAGATGAGCGCCGTCGTGCGATTGGGAACATTACTGGTCTGGTCGGCGTAGGTGCGGTAGTCGAAGAAATCGTCGCGCCACAGGTAGAGGATGTTTTCGTTGAGGATGTCGAAGTGGCGGGAGGAGCGATAGCCGACGCCATGGCGCTTGGATCCGTCGACCTAGCGGAAGCCGTCGAGGGACTCGGCCATGAAAAGGAAGTCCCACTTCACGCTGCGGGTTTTGTTGATGGCGTATTCCCAGAAGAGGCTGGGGACGCCCTGGGCGAAGTCGCAGCGGAGGCCGTCGATGCCCTTGTGGGATTCGTTCTTGGGGGTGCCGGCGGGATGGCCGGTCTTCTCGAGCCAATAGACGGGATAGGCCGCGAAGTACTCCCACAGCTCGCGGGTGGCATCGGTGTTGAAGCCTTCGAAGAGGTCGTCCTCGCGGAGGAAGCGATTGTTCCAAGAACTGCTCCAGACCCAGTTGGTGTTGGCGGCGGGCTTCTGGACGAGGCAGTCGTATTTTCCGAACAGGAATTCGGCGGCGTCGGACCACTTGCCGAAATCGATGCGGTCGGGGGAAACGGCGATGTCGGTGTCGCTGGTGGAGTTGAAGTAGCTGGCGGGATCGCCATAGCTGTCTCGCTTGGAGTACCAGGCGGCGCGGACGGAGGAAATCAGGCTGGTGGGATTGACCGTCACGCCTTGCGAATTCTTGAGGCCCATCTCGACGCCCATCTCGCCGATTTCGCAGTCCCACGCGGAGTGGTTGAACGTGCCGTCGAGCATGACGCCGACGCCGTGGGCGTCGTAGTTGGCGACAAAGTTGGTGAACTCGGCCATGGCCTGCGCCGTGGAGTTTGACGCGGAAAGGACGGCATTGACCTGCCAATAGTTGCGGACGGCATAGGGCGAGCCGGGATCGTAGGGCAGGCTTGTGGCCGGATCGATTCCGCGCCCGACGGTTCCGATGGGGTGGATGGGCTGCAGCCAGATCATGTTGACGCCCAGCTGCTTGAGCTTGTTGGTGCTGATGCCGTTGGGACGGTCGCTATCGTCGAGGTACATGTTCTGGAAGCTGGATCGCCCGCTGAATTGGTCGGTGGTGGCCTCGGCGGTGAGGGGATTCAGCTCGTAGAGGGTTGTATTGAGGGCCTTTTTGGGCGAGACAACAACGGCGCAGTCGCGGCGCAGGCCGTTGTCGGTGTAGTAGTGCCAATTGGTGTCGGCGTTGATCTTCCACCGGGCGTTGATGCGATAGGCGCCGCAGCGGTTGACGGCGACCGTTACGGCGTAGATGCCGCCGCCGGCGTCGGACATCGCGTATGCCTTGTAGTAGGTGTCGAGGGAGGTCGCGGTCACGTCGTTGGGATTCTCGTCGCCCGGCATCTGGGCGTAGTCGCGGCGGTTCAGGTTGCTGAACAGCTCGACGGCGGTGAGCTGGTTGGTGCCGCCCGCGTTGGGCTGGACGCGCACGGTGATGCTCTCCTGGTCGCCGGCGACCTCGTCGAGGAAAAACCGGCGCAGGCCGTAGTTGGCATCGTTGGTGCTGTCATTGACGACCGTCCACATCTGGGGATTGCCGCCATCGAAATATCCATCGGCGTTTTCGTCGTGGATGGAGGCGGTCGGAACGCGCAGCATTTCCATGATCTCGAGGTTGGAGCCGCCATCCCACATGGCGGGGACCTGGGCGACGAGCGCATCGCCGTCGTTGTTGCCGTAGACGCCGACGGTCATGTAAAGGGCGGACGGGACGCCGCCGAAGTTGTCGGCGAGGTCGATTTCGCCTTCGAGGTAGTTGTAGGTGGTGTTCAGATTCGCGTTGGCGCTGGCGGTGCTGCCGGAGGCGACGTTGAACCAGCCGCTCCAGTCGTTGCCGCCCTCGGCGGCGAGGAACGGGAAGTTGGTCGGGAGGAAGACGTACCCCTGCTTGGCCCACGGCGCCGCCGTGGCGTCGCCCAGGTTGGTGTGGATGCAGATGAAGTGGTCGTTTCGAATCGCGCCGTTGGTGCCCGTGCCCCAGGTCGCGACATAGAGCTTGGTGCCGCGGACGGCGGCCCAGATCTTCATGCCGTTGTATTCGGCGATTTCGAAGGCGGCGCTGTCCAGCGCAGCGTCCATGGTGAACTCGGGGCCGCTGGCGCCGGCGACCTGGAACTGCCAGTCGCGGCCGTCCCACGTCGAGCCGCCGTCGTAGAAGGTGACGTCGACGGAGGTGGCGTTGCTGGGTACGGCATAGGTCGCGGTCCAGCTGTCGCCGCTGGCGGTCATGTTGGTGTCGATGACATCCTGCCAGGTGCCCAGGGTGCGCTTGGAGTGGCCGATGTGCATGACCACCGGCGAGGCGCTCGCCAAGGCGCCGTCGTTGGGCGTGTAGGTGATGGTGATGTTTTCGCCCGGGTTGGCGGGGTCGGGGGTCGCGGCGGCGGCGGAGGGGAGGGTGCCTGGATCGCCGGAGGGCTTGGAGTTGCCGTCGTAGATGTTGTAGGCGTAGATGTTGTTGCTGTTGACGTACCCGGCGAAAATTTCGTCGTAGTTCGAATAGCCATCGCCGTCCATGTCGTTGCGGTCGTCCCACTGGGCGGAATAGAAGGTGGAGTGGTTGTAGGGGTTCAGCTTGCTCCAGCTTTCGCCGTTGTCAGGAATGAAGTTGTTGTTGGAGTCGCCTGGCCAGGATTGGTCGGGGCCGGGCGCGCCATCGTCGAAGTAGGGCATTTCGACGTTATCGGGGATTCCGTCGCCGTCGGAATCGATGTGGCTCTTGCCATACAGGTTGAAGACCACGCGCTTGACGACCGTGTCGTTGCCGTCCTTCAGCACGAAGGAGTGGGCGCCATTGATGAAGGAGCCCCAGAGGCGATTGGTGACCACGCGGCCTTCGCCGTCGCTCTGGACGACCTGGCCATCGAAGACGTTGGTGCCGGCCCCGCCGTTCCAGGGCAGCTCATAACCTTCCCAGTACAGCTTGGCGCCGGCCGAGGCGCCGGAGGCGATCATCTTGAAGAACGGCAATTCGACCGTACTGTCGCTGGCGTTCGTGTCGGCGCAACTCGGGGCGAGGGCCAGCGCGGCGTTGTCCTTGGGCTGGACGGTGATGTTTAAGGTATTGGTGCTCGCGTTGATCTGGGCGCGGGGACTGGCATAGTCGTATTCGGTGGCGCGCACGGTGAGGACGTGGGCCCCGGCGGAGAGGCCGGAGAGGGCGTACTGGAACTTGCCCTTCATGACCGGATCGGCCGGTTGCTCGGCGCCGCCATCCACCTGGACGAACACCTCGCGGGCGGTGAAGTCGCGGTTGCTGATGGTGAGCAGGGCGTCGCCCTTGAAGGTGGCCGGGCAGTCGAAGGCGAGTTCGGGCCCGTGGCGGTCGATGTAGACGACCTTCGTGGCCGTGTTGAAGATGGCGGAATTGGCAGGATCGCGCTGGGTGAAGGCGCGGGTCTTGATGGCGTGGAGGCCTTCGGGCAGGTTGGTGGTGGAGAACGTCAGCGAATAGGTGCCGCCCGAAACCGGCTTGTTCATGTTGTGGAAGCGGCCGGAGACGCGCCCGCGTCCGGCATCGAAGTAATTGGTGACCGGCAGCTGGATGCCGTTGCCCCACTTGAGCATGATGTTGTCCACGGTGACGCCCGCGGGCACCAACATGGCTTCGGATTCGATGGTGACCGTGTCCGCGGTGATGCGCGTAATCTGTTGGGTGGTGTCGGCGGCATGCTCGCCGCCCGGATGGATCCAAGTCATGGTGCCGGCGGTGGAGCCGCCTTCCTTTGCGGTGATGCCGACGCCATCGGCGCACTGCGGGGCATAGACGACGAAGCCCTGGCCGCTCATTCCGGGAACGGTGATGGAG
>DMJA01000059.1 GCA_003451935.1 Verrucomicrobiota bacterium
CCCCCGCCGTCAAATAGCCACCCTGCGGCTTCCCCCGCCCTGGAAATCGCGGCGCGGGATCCTTCCGCGAAAGATCCTCTGGACATGGTTTCGTTGGATGAACGCCAAATCGCCGCTTATGCGGAACACCTGAAGACGTCCGGCACCGCCAAGGCGTTCGACTTCTGTGCGCCGAGCGAGGGTTTCCTCTATCCCGAACGCCACCAACCCGGCGTCCTCGAAACCTTCTTCTTCTCCTGCTCCCACCAGTTCGGATTCTGGACGCTGAACAGCGCCCGCTGGAACAAGCCCATGATCGCCCGTCTCGACGGGCGCGACCTCAAGGGCTCCGACTTCATGTTCCGCGCCTGCACCCGCGCGTGGCAACGAAATCCCCGCGTGTTTTTCCCCGACACGCTCGCGACCATGGGCAACGCCCAGCTTTCCGATGTTTTCCGCGACGACGACGGGGCCAACCCCCTGCCCATGTGGGCCGAACATCTCGCGCTCATCCACGGCTACGCCCAGTGGTTCGTCTCGCGGAATCTCGAACCCGCCGACGTTCTCCGCCGCGCCGCCGCCGATTCCAAGCCGCTGTACGCGCTGTTGACGGTTCTCGCCGAGGTCCCGGGATACGCCGAAGACCCGCTCCAGAAAAAGGCCATGCTGCTGGCTATCGTCCTCGAAAACCGCCCCGAGCATTTCCTGAAGGTCACCGATCCGGAATCGGCCGTCCCCATCATCGACTACCATCTCCAACGCAGTGCGCTCCGCGCCGGCCTTGTGCGGGTGGTGGATCCCACCCTGCGAGCCAAACTCGAAGCCCGCCAATTGCTTTCCGCCGGCGAAGAATTCGCCATCCGCAGCGCCACCTACGAAGCGATCGCCGCGATCATGGCGCAAGCGGAACTTTCCGCCGCGGCGGTGGACTGGTTCTTCTTCCAGAACCGGACCCGCTGCCCGGAAACATCGGATCCGAAGTGCCCGGAATGCCCCGTGCAGGCCATCTGCGCCAAGGAGACCCGCCTGTTCCAGCCCGTCTTCCGCACCACGGCCTATTGAGCGGGAAACCCGATCGAAGACGGGGCCTCCGTCACTCGAGCCAGACGCGCCCCCGGTAATTTTCCAGGAGGTTGGTCCCGGGCATCGGATAGGCGACGATTTGCCCCGATCCGGCGATGCGTTCATAGGCGGCCACGTTGGTCCAAAAATGGCCAACCAGGTTGGAGCTGGATTCGAGGGCATAGAACCGCTGCTTTCCCTCGTAGCCCAATCCACTGGCCGGCAAGGCGGTGAAGCGCACCACGGGGTTCACGTTGGATTCGATGGCCACGGCGAAGTAATCTTCTTCGTCCTTCGGATCGGTTCCGCCCAGGTATTCGCCGAGATTGGAAACGCCGTCGAGGTCGAAATCGCCTTCCGGGGTGCGGTCGCCGTCGCCCCCGTCGCCAAGGCCGGCCAGATAGGTCGCTTCCCAGGCGTCGGGAATGCCATTGGCATTCAAATCCTCGGTGTCGAAGCTGGCGCCGAAGTCGATGCGCGCCACCACGCCGCGATCGGACACGCTGTGCGTCTTGACGTCCCGCTGGCCGGTCTGGTCGGAGAGAACGATGAACAGCGTGTCGCCCTTGACCACGGTATTCGTTCCCGCCTGGGGGGCGGTCTCCATGTCGGGCCGCAGGGCGTAGAAGACGTTGCCGAGCTTGGCGTCGCTGCCCATGCGGTAGGTGTCGAGCGCCGGGCCGTCCATTTGGAACCGCGCTTCGACCACCACATTCGTGTTCGTGGCGGTCACCGGCACCCCGTCCAGCAGGATCGTGCCGTAGAGGATGTTGTCCGGCTCGGGGACTTCAGCCCGGGCCAGAAGGCCGGCACCGGCCATGAGGATCGCCGCGAGGGTCGCCGCCGTGAGTTGGTTTTTCATCGTTTGCCTCCGCCCTAGTTGCCGGAATAGGAATAGGTCTGGAAATACAGCTTGATGTCGGACACCGTGTCGATGAACGCATCGAGGCCGGCCTCGGCATCGTACAGCAGGTCGTTGCCGGGGACGATCAGCAGCCACTCCGTGTTCCAGACGGAGCGCCCGACCAGGCGGCTGCTCGCCGTGAAGGTCGAGCTGTCGTAGAGCAGCGCGTCGTGGTAGGCGCGGAACGAGGAGAACCGCCGCACGTCGGCGAAGCTGCCGCTCATCGTGTCGTTGCCGGGGATCCAATCCTCCCGGGCCAGGTCGGTGGAGCTGATCGGGAACGGAATCGGCAGCCGCTGGTCGATCACGCGCCACTCCCGCGTGGAAAAGTCTGTCGCCTCCGAGGCCCGGAGCACATCCAGCCCGACGGGGATCAGGTAGACGCCGGGCGTCTGCGACAGCCGCTCGGTGTCGTAGTCGGAGAACCACACGCCCACGGAGCGGATCTTGGTCGCGAAGTACGTCGCGTCGTAGTGGCTGTCGCCCGCCGCCGTCGGCCAGCCGAAGTAATTATGCCCGCTCAGGATGCTGGAACGGAAGCGGATCGCGATGCCGGGGATCGGGCCGGTGACGTTCTGGTCCCCCGGCGGTCGGCAATAGCGCCGGTATTCCGGCAGGTCCCACAGGTTCTCCACGCGGCATTCCTTGAGCTTGGCGCGCCACCAGGCATTCGCCTCCTGGTTGGTCGTGCTGCGGGAGATGCGGAAGCATTCGGACCGCAGGGAAAAGCGGTCGTTTCGATCCACCGGGTTGTTGAGGCCGAGCTGCGGCTTCAGCACCGCGAAGTTCTGGCTCATGCGCGCCAGCGAATTGGCCAGGCCGGGCTGCCCGGCGATGGGCAGGCCGTTCTCGATCTGCCCGAGGCTGCGCTGGCGGACGATGTCGGTGAAGAACTGCCGGCCGGCCCCGTTGTCGCCGGCGAGCAGGTTCAGCTCGTAGTCGTAGGCCGCCGCCGCCAG
This sequence comes from Verrucomicrobiota bacterium, assembly GCA_003451935.1. Lineage (GTDB taxonomy): Bacteria > Verrucomicrobiota > Kiritimatiellia > CAIQIC01 > Lenti-01 > Lenti-01. The sequence continues at coordinate 2,905 of DMJA01000059.1, forward strand.
ATAGACGTAGCGCGCGGCCAGATCGAACTGCGCGCGGTACTTCTGGAGCGCGTCGTTGCGGAAGATGCGGAAAGCCATGTCGCGGTACCGCGTCTCCTGCGTCTCCGCGGCGGTCTTCTGGCGGAAGGCGATCCGCTCCTCAATGAGGCGCAGGCCTTTTGCGAGGATGGCCTCGTATTCGCCGCTCGCCTGGTCCACCGCCTCGCCCATGTGATAGGCCTCGGCCCGAAGCACCGGTTCCTGCCGCAGGAGCTGCTCGAATTCCTTCAGGCGCTGCTTGACCTCGAACTCGTATTGCTGGGTCTCGATGTCGAGCGCCAGGTTGGCGTTGACGCTGGCAGCCCACGCATCCAACCCCTGCGAACCGGCTTCCGCCACGCCCGCTCCGATCTTGCAGGCGAGCGAACCTTCGGCCGACACCGCTTTCAACGACGCCCGCGCAGGCGCCAGGGCATCGGTGGCCAAGCCCACCACCTTCGGAATCCCCTCGATCACATAGCCGGCCCGCGTGTCGAGGCCGGAGGCGACGGCCTCCAGAATCTTGCTGGTCGCCTTCAAGGCGGCGGACGAGAGCTTGAGCGCCAGCGTCTTCCCCGAGGCCACGTCGCGGAGACGCAAGGTTTCGGCGCGCAGCGCGTACCGGGCGTCCAGGATTTCGATGGCGTCGGTCAGCTTGGCGATGTGCGCATGGTAGTTCAGGAGGGCGATTTTCAGCCGCATCTCGGCCTGCAGCATGTCGCCCAGCGCCTTCTGGAGGTCGCCCGGCGCCCGGCGCTTGCCCCATGCCGCCGGCGGCACGAAGGCATAGCCCGCGCCCTGCGACAGGGGGAAATCGACTTCCATGACGCTGCCGGTCATGACGTAGCCCTGGACATTCTTCAAATCGCCGGGGAAGAAATAGTTGAGGGGCGAAGGAGTCTCGATCGGCTGCACCCCGGGAAGGGTAACGGTCTTCCCCGTGCCGAGCTTGGTGAAGTAGCCCGTGATGTTGGTCGCCAGCGGCGCGGTGCGGCCGGTGAGATCGGCGTTGTCCACGTACATGTAATGATACAGGTCGGGGCCGTCGTAGCCCTCGGGGAACGTCTTGCCCGTGCCGATGTCGCCGGAGTGTGGATAGCCGAACAGTTCGATGAGCCGGTTCTTGTAGTCCCGTTCCTGCTCCTCCGCCTGGTTCGCGAAGTCTTCCTCGTTTTCCTGCTCCATGCGCAGCGCGGAGGTCGTCTTGTTCGCCATGTCGAACACGGTCTTGGCGTTCTTCATCGCTTCCATCGCCCGGGCATAGATCTGCTCGAAATGGGTCTGCCGGCCCATCAGCGGATCCATGAACGACGGATCGATGTCGAACGTGACCACGCCCTTGGCGAGGCCCAGCGGACTGAGACCCTGGTCGGACTTGTCCAGCATGGACTGGACATGCGTCGCCTGCCCGACGATTTCGCCCAGTTCGCTCACGGTGCGGCGGTCGATGACCTGGATGCCGGAATGGGCCGGGTTCGGATCCTGCGGGGGCAGGATCGCGTTGGCCACGACCCAGTCGAAATAGGCGCCCTGGCCGGCGCGCCGCGCCCATTCCGACACGCCCCAGGCGCGGTTGGTGTCGGTGTCCAGATAGCCCTGCCACTGGCCGGCGGGGTCGTCCACGTAGTTGTGGCGATAAACCAGATCGGCCACTTCCGAACCGACGCGCGCCTTGGCCGCCGCGGCCGACGCGAACTTGCGCTCGTCGAGGTAATCCACGCTGACGGGCACGCCGGAAAGCAGGACCGTCTCCGCGCGCGGCGTCCAGGTGTATTTCGGATGCCGCAGCAGGGTGTAATAGATCTTCACGGCGGTCAGGTAGTGGCCCCAGGCGTCGCCATGGCCCTGCGGATACATCAGCTTCGCGTCGTCTTCGTTGATGTTGCCGTTCCCGTTGGCGTCGCCGATGTTGTACACCTGCGAATACGCGACTTCGCCGTCGCCCTGCGTGAAATTCCAGAACAGGCGGTTGTACGCGGGCCGGGCCCCCACCCCGGTCGTCTTGTCGTCCCGTCCGCGCAGCAGGCACAGCTCCTCCTCGATCAGCGAATCGAGCTGGTTCTGGAAGGCGAAGATGGACGACGCGAGGCTGCCGTACTCGGTGGAATCGGTGGCGAAGCCGATCGTCGGATCGCACGCGTCGGCATAGGCCTCGTTGCCCAGCAGCATGTAGAGGTCGGCGATGCGGTTGGCCGCCAGCAGCAGGGCGTTGTTGGCCGGCTCGTAGTCCACGGCCGGAATGCCGTCGATGCTCAGGTTCCGGGCGCGGTTCAGCACGGTCTGGTAGATCTCAATGATGCCCAGGCTGTTGAGGTTGGCCGCGTCCGGGTTCATGGCGACGTCGCCTTCGTAGCGCGGGCCGGCCTGCCGGATCATGCTGGCGATGGTGCTGACCTCGTTGTCGCGGAAATTCGCCGTCCGCTGGTCGAACAGGTTGATGCCGGCCAGCACGCGCTTGACCCAGCCCTGCGCGAGCATGGCGCGCGGGACCGTCGTGGCCGCCGGATCGCCGATCCACGCGCTCCAAGGCACGACGTTGGATCCGCTCTGGTTCAGCGCGTAGCCGCGATAGCGCATGATGAACCAGTTGTCGCTGAGCGTCAGCAGGCTCGACTGGCCGCCGTCACCGATCGTGGCGTCGTTGCAGCCGAAGCCGTCCGGCTGGAACCGGATCCAGCCGCGCATGTCGCCGCCGTCCGGATCCGGCATGTCCTCGGGATGGAAGGAGGAATCGTCCGGATGGTAGTACCACTCGAACTCCGCGTTCTGGGGTTCGCCGCCGAAATCGCCGCTGTGCCGCAGGGTCTGCCGCTCGTCGAACACGTTGTCCGCGTTCACGACCTTCAGCTCGCCGCGGTAGAGGCGGTTCGCGATGCGGATCAGCTTCAGGCCGATCGGCAGCGCGCCGAGGTCGGGGTCGTTGTTTTCCACCAGCACGACGTAGCGGTCCGGAATCGCGCACGGCGCGGCCGAGGGGGTGAAGAGACTCGGGGCGGCCGCGATGTCGTAGCCCTTCCCCGCCGCCTCGCGCGCGATGCGCAGGCCGTTGGTCGTGGTCGTCTCGTCGAAGTGCCAATACGCGATCAGCCCGTCCTCGCGCCCGGTCAGCCGCCGTGCCTGCATCGCGGCGATGTCGCTTTCCGTGCGCGCCACGCCCCAAAGCTGCAGCTCGTCCACCTGGCCCCGGAAGCTGGCGGAAATCCGCAGCCCCGAGAAATCCGTGGCCGATCCGTTCGCAGTCGCCGCGCCGACCAGCGCGCCATCGACGTAGATCCGCAGTTCGGCGTCTTCCACGCTGCGGACGAACGCCCAATGGTGCCAGGCCTCGTCGAATTCATGGTTGACGATGCCGGAAACGCCCGGCTGTCCCATCGGCCGGTCGTCCACGACGAACCGGCCGGCTCCCGGCTGCGGCTGGAAGACAAACAACTCGGCGGCCCCCGCGCGGTTGGTGAACAGCGGCGCGGTGTTGCCGATGTTCACGCGCATCCACGCGCACACCGTGAAGTCCATGTTCGTGCCGGGGATGGCCGGCAGCGCCAGCCCGTTGGTGGAGCTGAAGCTCGCGCAGTAGCCCGGCACGGGCGTCGCCGGCGGCACGTCCGCCATGCCGGCCGAGAGCGCCTTGGGCCCGGCGCCGAATGTTTCCCGGACGATGTTCGTCCCGTTGGTGGCCAGGCCGACCCGGACCGCCGCGTCGGCCGCCCCGTTGCGATCCACATCCACGCCATTGGGGTTCCGGGTCAGCTGGGCCAGCTGATCGACCAGTCCGTCGAATGCGCTGGGCGTGCCCTCCCCATCGATAGCCTGGATCCGCGCCTGCTCCCGTTCGCTCATGACGTTGAGCAGCGCCAGCGGCTCGCCCGAGCCGGAATCGTCGTAGGATCCCTTGAAGCACAGGCGCTTGGCGGTGGGATCGTGGTAGAAGCGGGCGCGCAGGTGGTACGGCAATTGCGGAAAGACCTCCATGCCGCCGGAACTTTCCCGCTGGATCGAGGACGGCCACTGGAAACCAACCGGAACCGCGACGGAACGGGAGCTGGTCGGATCGAACAGGCGGGCCACGCTGTTCGTCGGCTTGTTGGCGAATGGATCCAGCGAATCGTAGATCACCTGCACCTTGGCCATGCTGTAGATGTCCGGCAGGCCGTGCTTGGCATGGAACAGCGTCTCGCCCAGGGCCAGCTCGGGCACGTTCGCGGGCCAATGGATGTCGAACGCCACGTTCACCGGGACGCCGGTGGCGCCGCCCGGCCGGCGGTCCAGCCACGCCAGCGGCGTGCCTTGGGCGACGTCGTTGGTGCCGTCCCCGTTGAAGTCATAGAAGAAGCCCGGCTGCAGCGGATAGAAGTAGCGGAGCACGATGTTCGTGTCGGTGCCGTTGACGCCCGCCGCCTTGGCATAGATCTTGTGCCGGCAGTCGATGAAGTACGGGCCCGAGACCCCGTAGTTGTTCGTGCACAGCGGCAGGACCGACAGCGGCATCGGCGGCTGGATTTCCTTGCCCGCCTCGCCTCCGTAGCGGAAGAAGTACGGCGCCTCCTCGGCCACGACCTGATAGGCCTTGATGCGCCATTCGTTGACGGCGGGATCCTTGTATTTCAACAGGGCGAAGGGCTCCGACTTGCCCAGGATGGCGTTCAGGTCGTTGCGCAGCGCATAGATTGCCTGCCCCGATCCGGACGGCGCCAGCAGGGCGTGCTCTTCGTTGGGGTTGTAGCCAGCCAGCGCCGGGTCCGGCTGGTCGTACACCCGCGCCTGCGCGAAGGCCACGGGATCCAGCGGCCCCGAGCCGAGCGTGGACGCGATGACGATCTTCGGTGCGTGGGTCGGCCACGACAGGTCGTAGCGCACCGGCACGCTGGACCACGCCGTCCCGATCCGGTTCTTCTTGTACCAGACGACGATCAGGTCGTCGTTCGTGCTCGCGGTGTCCAGGTTGACCGGGATGATGGGCCCCCTGCGGGTGAGCCGGTCGTGGGCGCGGTCATCCCCGGTGCCGTCGTAGAGGCCCTTTTCCTGGAGCACGTAGCCGCTGAGGCCCGGCCAGTCGTTGTGGGCCGCGTTCGTGACGGTCGTGCCGATGGTCCACGGCACGTGGTCGGCCAGGAACTCCGGGTCGTTCCACCGCACGGTCTCGGCGACATTGAAGTAGTTGCGCTGGGTTTGCGGGTTGACGGGCTGGCCCTCGTTGCGCAGGTAGTGGATCACGTGCCAGCCGAGGTTGGGCGACGTGAAAATCTTGCCCGCCGCATCCACGAGGGCCCCGTTGGCGGTCGTGTAGGCCAGGTTGAAATATCCGAACTTGAAGTCGGTCTGGTTGGGCTCCAATTGCACCGGCGTGCCCGCCACATGCACATCCGGCGTGTGCGGCCATACGTTGAAGGTGGTGGTTTCCACCTTCACCGCGTTGGTGTCCTGCAAATCGGTGGTCGTCCACCAGATGAGCTTCGCCGTCACCGGCCGGATGGCGAACAGCTTGCCTTCGAAGCTGCTCCAGTAGAAGGAATTCCCCGGCGTGTCGTCGGGATTGCCCGTAAGGATGCGGATTTCCGGCAGCATCTTCACGGC
>DMJA01000128.1 GCA_003451935.1 Verrucomicrobiota bacterium
GGTAATGTTTTATAAAACATTACCCTTTTTCCCACACGGAAAAGAATGTCCGCGGGATCAAAGGTCGGGGCGGCGGGCCTTGGTGCGGGCGATGGATTGCGCCAAACGCCACTTGGCGATCTCGGCGTGGTTGCCGCTGGTCAGGATCTCGGGGATCGCCATGCCGCGGAAGACGGGCGGACGGGTGTATTGCGGATATTCGAGGCGGCCGGTGGTGAACGATTCATCCTCGGCCGCCCCCTCCCCCCCCAGCGCGCCGGGCAGCAGCCGCACCACGGCATCCACGACGATCGCGGCGGAAATGACGCCGTTGGTCAGGACATAGTCGCCGATGGAAATCTCCAGGTCGGCCAGGGCCTCGCGGATGCGCTCGTCCACGCCCTCGTAGTGGCCGCAGAGAAGGATGAGGTGGGATTCCTTCGAAAGCGCCAGCGCCGTGGCCTGCTTGAAGGGCTCGCCTTGCGGCGTCATCAAGATCACCTTGCTCTCCGGCCGGCGGAGGGCGTCCACGGCCTTGAAGACGGGCTCGGGCTTCATCACCATGCCGGGGCCACCGCCATAGGGACGGTCGTCGGTGGTGAGATGCGCGCCGGAGGCGAAGTCGCGCAGGTTGACGCAGCGGATCTGGACGAGGCCCGCCTCCTGCGCGCGCTTCAAAATACTTTCCCCCAGTATGCTGTCCAGCATCCGGGGGAAAATGGTGACGATCTCGATTTGCAGCGCGGCGGCCGCCATCGGAGGGCCGGATCTACTCGACCACTTCGAGCATGGCGCGCTTGTTTTGGCGCGCGGCGACCGTGCTGAGCAGGGTGCGGATGGCGCCGACGGTCTTGCCGCTCTTGCCGATCACTTTGCCGACGTCTTCGGGATGGCAGCGCAGTTCGAACACGATGGTGCGCTCGCCCTCGATTTCCGCGATGCGGATATCCTCGGGATGGTCCACCAGCGTCTTGACGACATATTCAATCAGTTCTTTCATGGGAATTCCTCGGAAAGGGAAGATGGGAAAACAGGATGGGATGGGGAAGGCAGGCCCTACTTGGCGGCGGCGGCCCGGCTCTTCTTGAGCAGGATGGCCACGGTCTCGCTGGGCTGCGCGCCCTTGGCGAGCCAGGCCTCGGCCTTGGCGAGGTCGAGCTTGTAGTTGTCGGTCTTCTTGCCGGGCTCGTACCAGCCGAGCTCCTCGAGGAAGTTGCCGGCGTTGGCGCTGCGGATATCCGTGGCGACGATGCGGAAGAAGGGTTTCTTGTTGGCGCCCATTCTGCGGAGACGAATCTTGACCATGTCTGTTCCTTGTTGTTCCTAGTGTTGCCGCCCCGGGCGCGGCCAAACCATGTTGAAGCCCGGGTCATTGACAAATCGGCGTGATTCTTACCTGAATAGGCCGCCCCGAGGCAATCTTTTTTGCATCTGCTTCATCTTCTTGGCCATCTGCTGGGCCTGGCGGAAACTCCGCAGCAGTTCGTTGACATCGCTGACCTGCAGGCCGCTGCCGCGCGCGATGCGCTTCCGGCGGCTGGCGTCGATCAGGTCGGGGTGCCGCCGTTCGCGCGGCGTCATGCTCAACACGATGGCCTCCGACTTCTTCATCTGGCCGCCGGAATCGTTCTCGATGCGGTTGCGCACGTCGCCGGAGAGGACCCCAGCGCCGGGAATCATGTCGAGGATCTTGCCCATCGAGCCCATCTTCTTGAGCTGGCGCATCTGCGAAAGGAAATCGTTCAGGTCGAGCCCCTGCTTGCTCTTGAGCTTCTCCTGCATCTTCTCGGCTTCGCCGGCGTCCAGCGTCTCCTGGACCTTCTCCACGAGGCTGACCACATCCCCCATGCCCAGGATGCGGGAGGCCATGCGGTCGGGATGGAACAGCTCGAGATCCTCCACGCGCTCGCCCGTGCCCACGCGCAAGATGGGACATTGGGCGACCGAGACGACCGAAAGCGCGGCGCCCCCGCGGGCGTCGCCGTCGAGCTTGGTCAGAATCAGGCCCGTCAGGCCGACCGCCTCGTTGAAGGCTTGCGCCACGTGGACGGATTCCTGGCCGATGGCGGCGTCCAGGACAAGCACGACGTTCTGCGGCTCGGTGGCGGCGCGCAAGTCCTTCAATTCCCGGACAAGCTCCTCGTCGATCTGGAATCGCCCGCCGGTGTCGTAGAGAACGATGTCGTAGTAGTTTTCGCGGGCGAACCGGAACGCGCGGCGGCCCAGGTCGGGAACAGTCTCGCCCGGCTCCGGCTTGACGATTCCCGCCCCGGTCTGCTTGGCGAGCACGTCGAGCTGGTCCACGGCGGCGGGGCGGCGGATATCGCAGGCCACCAGCAGGACTTTCTTGCCCTTCTGTTTCCACAGGCGGGCGAGCTTGCCGCAGGTCGTTGTCTTGCCGGAGCCGTGCAGGCCCAGCAGCATCACTTCGGCGGGGATGGCGGAGAGGTTGAAATCCTTCTGTGCACCGCCCAGCAGGGCGACCAGCTCGTCGTGGATGGCCTTGACGATCTGCTGCCCCGGGGCGACGCCGGCCGGCACCTCGGCGCCCAGGCTCTTGGCCTTGACGCGTTCGATGAACGCCTTGGCGGTCGCGTAGTGGACATCCGCCTCGAGAAGGGCCATCCGCACTTCGCGCAGGGCGTCCTGGATGTTTTTCTCGGAAAGCTGGCCCCCTCCGCGCAAATGGCGGAAGACGGATTGGAAGCGGCTCGAAAGGCGATCGAACATGGGTCAGATTCCGTCCGGAACGGATTCCGCCGTCGCGCGGCTGCGCACGAGGCCGCGGCCATCGCAGCGGGGGCAGGTGCCCACCACGCCGGTATCCGGCAATTCCACGCGCCCCATCCCCGAGCAGAACGGACAGATGCGGTCGGCGGCGTCGAAACGGCGGATCATGCGGAATCCGACGCCTTGGCAGATGGGGCAAATCGCTTTTTCGCCCGGTTGGCCCAAGACGCGGCCGGTGCCCATGCAGATCGCGCAATTGATCTTGTCCACACCGGGTTGGCCCTCGGACAGCATGTCGGGATCCAACCCCCGCTTCTGCAACATCCATCGGCTGATCTTGTCCGCCAACCCCTGGGGGGCGAATTCCTCCGCCTTCTTCTCCTTCACGCCCTGCATCCAGTTGAATTGCAGGACGAACCCCAGAACCACGAACAGAAAGATCAAGCTGGCGTAGACACTTTTCCCCATCGAGCGGCGCGGCAAATAGACGCGGTTGTTCAGCGCGCCGTCCGCCTGGCTATCGCGATGCGTTCCCGTCCGGCGCAGTCGGATCTGAGGCCTAGGAATTTGAGAAGGTCCGTTTTGCACAAAATCTCCGAGACGGCACCGGCCTGGTCGTCGCCGATTTCCATCATCAACCGTCCCTCGGATGTAAGCACACGGGCCGCCCCGGAGACAAGCCGTGAAATCGCCTGCAGGCCGTCCCGCCCGCCATCCAAGGCCAGCCGGGGCTCGAAATCCCGCACGGTGCGGGGCAGGCGTCCGCATTCCCCGGTGGAGACATAGGGGGGATTGGAAACCACCAGGTCCGCGCTGGCATCGGCCACGCCCTCCAGCAGATCGGCTTGCCGAAATTCCACATCCGCCCCCAGCTCGCGCGCATTGATCCGCGCCAATTCCAGCGCGGCGGGACTGATATCCGTGGCCAGGACCCTGGCCTCCGGCACGCGCGTGGCCAGCGCGCAAGCGATGCAGCCGGTGCCGGTGCAAACATCCACCACCACGGAGGGCCGCTTCCGTCCACGCAGGAACTCCTCGGCGCAGCCGACGAGCCCTTCGGTCTCGGGACGCGGGATCAACGCCCGCGGATCGCATCGGATCCGCAACCCCATGAAATCCGTCTCGCCGATCACATATTGCACGGGCTCATCGGTTGCCAATCGACCGACGGCATGGTCGAAGCGCCGGGCGGTTTCGGAGGAAGGGGTTTCGGAAAGATGGCCCAGCACGTCCAGCAGGCCGCAGCCGAGCAGATGCGCGGCCACCCAGCGGAGCTTGTTTCCGGCCTCTTCGATCCCCGCCTGTTCGAGACGCACCTGTCCGCTGGACAGCAGCGCCTTCCAGTTGCGGGCATCGACCTGCATCAGGTCGCCGTTCCCATCTGCGCCGCCAGCCGCAACTCGATGTCCCGCGATTGCAGGGCGCCGATCACGTCGTCCAGCTTGCCTTCCATGATCTGGTCGAGGGAATAGAGCGTCAGGTTGATGCGATGGTCGGTCAGCCGGTTCTGCGGAAAGTTGTACGTGCGGATGCGCTCGCTGCGGTCGCCGGAACCGATCTGGGTTTTGCGCTCGTTGGCCATCTTGTCGTGGTCCTGCTGCCGGCGGAGATCGAGCAGCTTGGAGGCCAGGACCTTCATCGCCTTGTCGCGGTTGCGGTTTTGGCTGCGCTCGTCCTGGCAAGCCACCACAATCCCCGTGGGCAGGTGCGTGATCCGGATGGCCGATTCGGTCTTGTTGACCTTCTGCCCGCCCGGACCGGAGGCGCAGAACAGGTCGATGCGCAATTCCTCGGGCTTGATCTCGACCTCGCTGACCTCCTCGACCTCGGGCAAGACGGCCACGGTCGCGGCCGACGTATGGACGCGCCCCTGCGCCTCGGTCTCGGGGACGCGCTGCACCCGGTGCCCGCCGCTTTCATAGCGGAGGGTCTTGTAGACATCGGTGCCCTCCACCGAAAAAATGATTTCCTTGAACCCGCCCAGATCGGACGGCGAGGCGTCGATGACCCCGGTCTTCCAGCCGCGCATGTCGGCGAACCGGGAATACATCCGGAACAGGTCGCCCGCAAACAGGGCGGCCTCCTCTCCGCCGGTGCCCGCGCGGATTTCCAAAATGGTGTTGCGGCTGTCGTCGGGGTCCGCAGGAAGCATCAGGGCCATGAGCTTGCGTTCGGCCGGCGGGATCGCCGCCTCCAGTTCCGCCTTTTCCACCCGGGCGATTTCCTCCAGCTCCGGATCGCTGGCGCTCTCGGCCAGCAATTCGGCGTTGTCGGCAAGCATCTGCTTCAGGTGCTGCAATTCCTGGGCCGCGAGCGTCAAGTCGCGCAGGCGCTGGTGTTCGCGCACCAGCTCCTTGAACGTGCGGGGATTGGAGGCCGCGCCGGGCACGGACATGGCCTGCTCCAGTTCCTCGGCGCGGGAGGCGACTTGCTTGAAATAGGCGGAATCCAGTTCCATGGGATGGGCCGTTGACCGGGGGCAGGACGCAAAACGGGCCGGATGCTCCCCCTCGGGGAAAATCCGGCCCGTCCTGAAGTCCAACTACTTCTTGGCGGAGGCCTTCTTGGCGTAGCGCTTGTTGAAGCGGTCCACGCGCCCTTCGGTGTCGATGAACTTCGCCTGGCCCGTGAAATAGGGGTGGCAGGCCGCGCAGGTGTTGACGCTCATGGCCTTGACCGTCGATCGGGTCTTGAGCACATGGCCGCACGCGCAGGAAATCGTCGCTTCTTCGTACTTGGGATGGATGTCTTTTTTCATAATCTGGGGTTCCGGGTTCTGCGCATCCGGAAGTTGCCGGATGCAAAAATCGCGCGAAACCTATCACCCGTGCCCGGCATTGGCAAGCGGCATTTTATCGAAAACACGGCGATGGCTTTCGGTAAACCATGTGATAATATTCTCTTATTGTAACCTAATGAGAGCCAAGCCCCTCATCCACCTCGTTTGGATTCCCGGAATTCTGGGTTTAGCGCTTTGGTTTTGGCCGGGAAACCCCAGCCCCACGGCCGTTCCCGAATTGACCCGCGACGAAGCCAACCGGCAAGCGGCGCCGGCCATCCGGAAAATCCGCCAAACCCTGTCCCCGGCCCCCGCCCCGCCGG
>DMJA01000038.1 GCA_003451935.1 Verrucomicrobiota bacterium
GACACACTGGGTCACGCCGTAGCGGTCGCGCAAATCGAGAAAGACCAGCCCGCCGTGGTCGCGCACGCTGTCCACCCAGCCGCACAGCTCCACCTTCGCGCCCGCGTCGGCGGGGCGCAACTGCCCGCAAGTATGTGTCCGCATCTTCATGTTCTCTTCCTTTTCCTGAAAAAATCGACGAGCCGCGACTCTACGCGACCGCCGCGCGGCGCGCAAACATTTCCAACGGGTCAGAACCGGTCGGAGCCGAAGCGGGAGGTCTTCCCGTCTCCGGCCGGCGGCGGCTCGTCATCGAGCGGCTGCGGAGCCTGGATCCGGCCAAACAGCCGGGACCAATGGGCGACCGCCAGCACCACGCTGACCAGCAACGCCAGCAGCGCCAGCAGCCAAACCACGATCAGCACGGGGGTCGGATCGGTGGGATAGTCGCGCTGGGCATCGACAATCGCGCCGGAAACCACTCCCGCGAGCGACAAGACCCCCAGTACGATCTCGGTTTGCTGGCAGACGATATGGGCCATCTCGAGGTGCGGGGCGACCCGGGGATCGGGGCCGACAATTTCGTGCAGGATGCGGCCGGCCGGATAGATCAGCAACAACAGTCCCAGCAACAAGGGCGGGAAAAATCCGGCCAGGTCGAGAATGATGCCGCCGAAGACGATCCACAGCAGCGCCAAGCACAGGACGAAAAATCCGTAGCGGACGAAAAAATGGACCGTGGAAAAGCCGCGCAGATGCCGGTGGCCCGAACGGCGCCAGGCCGCCGCCACCAGGGCCATGCCGCCCAAGGCGGCGGCCACGCCCGCCCACAGGCCCGCCGATGGCCATTCGGGGGCGCCGGCGGCCATCAAGAGCAATGCCAAGCCCAAGGGCAGCAGCCCCATCGCCAGCGTCTGCCGCACTTGTACATCGGCCAGGGGGGCCTCCGCATCCAGGGTGGGAAAAAGCGGCGGACGCACAATCACTTTCTCCAAAAAGCGGGCATGAAGATCGCCAACACCGTGTAGAGTTCCAATCGGCCCACCAGCATCAGGGCGGTCAGGATGGCCTTTCCCGCATCGGGAATGCCCGCGAAATTCGCGGTGGGCCCCACCGAGGAGAAACCAGGCCCCACGTTGCTGATGCAAGCGATGACCGCCGAGAAGGCCGTCTGGATGTCGGCCGAAAACGGGATCATCGCCAGCACCCCGAGCAGCGACACGAGCAGATAGAGCGCCACGAACGACAAGATGGACCGCAAGATGCCGTCGTCCAGGGTTTTCCGGCCGAGCTTGATGGGGATTGCCGCCTGCGGCTGCATGAACAAACGGATGTCCCGCGCGATGGCCTTGAGCATCACATGGATGCGCCCGACCTTGATGCCGCCGGCGGTGGAGCCCGCGCAGCCCCCCATCAACATCAGGAGGATCAGCATGGGCTTGAGGACGACGGGCCATTTCTCGTAGTCGCCCGTGACGAACCCCGTCGTGGTCACCAGGCTCGCGCATGTGAACGACACCTCGCGGAAGGAGGCTCCCCAGCCGATTCCGGAGGCCGCCCGGGCCGAATGGAGGACCCACGTGCCGACGCCGGCGAAAACGAGGATGACGGCCAGGAAGAACCGGACCTCCCCGTCTTTCCACCAATGGAAGAATTCCCCGCGCAACGCCAGATAATGGAGGGAAAAACTGATGCCAGCCAGAAGCATGAATACCGTCACCACGCTTTCGATGTAGACGCTGTCGTAGGCCGCGATGCTGGCCGTGCGGGTGGAAAAGCCGCCCGTCGCCATGGTGGTGAAGGAGTGGCACACGGAATCGAACCAATCCATGCCGCCCAGCCGCAGCAGGAAGACGAGCGCCACGACCAAGATGACATAGACCCCCCAGAGCATCTTGGCTGTCGAGGCCATGCGCGGCTCGATGCGGTCCTTGGTCGGCCCCGGCATTTCGGCACGATAGAGCTGCATGCCGCCCACTCCCGCAAACGGCAAGATCGCCACCACCAGGATCAGCACGCCCATGCCGCCGATGAGTTGCGTCAGCGCCCGCCAAAGCAGGATGCCCTTGGGCACGCCTTCGAGGATGGGAATGACCGACGCGCCGGTGGTCGTCATGCCCGACACCGTTTCAAACAGCGCCGCGACGGGAGAAGCAATGACACCGGACAGCACGAAGGGAACCGCGCCGGCGATGCCGGCAAAGAGCCAGCCGAACGTCACCACGCCGAGTCCGTCCCGGCGGGAAAGCTCCTGGTCGTTCCGTGTCAGAAGCCACAGCACCACGGCCACAACCAGCGCTCCGCCAGCCGAATAGCCCAGCGCCGTCCAGGCCTGCGCCGGCTCGCCGTGCAAGTACGAAACCAGGCCGCAAAACCCCATCAGCAGGGCCATCACGCCCAACAGCCAGGCGATCACGTGGAATACGGGCTTGAGGTTCATCGCGGGCGCGCCTTCATTTTCTCCAAAACGCCGGCATGAAGATGACCAGCAGCGTGAAAAACTCCAATCGGCCCGCCAGCATCATCACCATCAACACCGACAGCCCGCCGCCGGGCAGGGTCGAATAGTTCATGGCCGGGCCCACGGCGGACAATCCTGGGCCCACGCCGCCCATGCATGCCAAGACGGAGGAAACCGCCGTCGCCAGATTCGGCGCGAACCACAGCATCGCCATGGATCCCATCATCGCCACGAGCAGATAGAGCGCCACAAACGACAGAACGGGCAGCAACAGGTCGTCATCCAGGAACTTGCGGTCCATCTTGACGGGAATCACCGCTTGCGGCTGCATGAACAGGCGGATCTCGCGCGAGACGGTCTTGAGCATCATCTGGATGCGGGCGACCTTGATGCCACCGGCCGTGGACCCCACGCACCCGCCCATCAGCATCAGCAGCAGGAGCAGCGTCTTCGACAAGCTGGGCCACGTGTCGAAATCCGCAGTGCAAAAACCGGTGGTCGTCGCGAGGCTGACGCACGTGAACGACGTCTGCCGGAGCGTTTCCCCCCAGCTCAATCCCGGCGAGGACGAATGGAGGACCCCGGCGCAGACCAGGATGGAGGCGGCCAGAACGGCCAGAAAAAAACGGGTGCTGGAATCCTTCCACCAAGGGGAGAATTCCCCGCGCAACGCCCGGTAGTGGAGGGCGAAATTCAAGGCGCCCAGGATCATGAACGCCATGAGGACCCGTTCAATATAGACGCTGTCGTAGGCCGCGATGCTGGCCGTCCGGGTGGAAAAGCCGCCAGTGGCCAACGTGGCGAAGGAATGGCAGGCGGCATCGAACCAATCCATTCCGCCCAGGCGCAGCAGGAAAATCAGCACCACGATCAGGAGGACGTAGACGCCCCAGAGCATCTGGGCCGTTGACGCCATGCGCGGCTCGATGCGGTCCTTGGTTGGTCCGGCCGTTTCCGCGCGGAACAGATGCATGCCGCTCCCCCCCGCGAACGGGAGAATCGCCACCACCAGCACCAGAATCCCCATGCCGCCGATGAGATGGGTGATCGCCCGCCACAGCAGGATGCCCTTGGGCACGGTTTCCAGGATCGGGATGACCGACGCGCCGGTGGTCGTCAGGCCGGACACCGTCTCGAACAACGCCGCGACCGGCGAAGCGATTGTGCCGGACAGCACATAGGGAACCGCCCCGACGATGCCCGCAAGGAGCCAACCGAACGTCACCACGCCCAGCCCGTCCCGGCGGGAAAGCTCCTGGTCGTTCCGCGTCAGGAGCCACATCACCACGGCCACGGCCAGCGTTCCGCCGGCCGAATGGCCCAGCGCCATCCAGGCCTGTGCCGGTTCCCCGTACAGGAAGGAAACGAGGCCGCAGAACCCCATCAGGATGCCGACCACGCCCAATAGCCAGGCGATCACGTGGAATACCGGCTTGAAATTCATCGCGGGCGGGCCTTAGGCGGTGAACAGCGGCTCCATCTTCGCCACGGCGTCGGGCAGGCAATAGACCACCACGCGATCCTCCGCCGCCAGCGACAGGTCGCCCGTCGCCGTCTTGACCTGCCCGTTCCGCATCGCCGTCACGATGATGACTCCGTCGGGGATCTTGAGATCCTTGATCGGCTTGCCGACCCATTTGTGCTTCGGCGGCAATTTCATCTCGATGAGCTCGCCGGGCAGCCGGGCGAGGATGGCGGCAGCCTGCACGCTCGTGCCCCGCACGAAATGCAGGATGGAATTGATCATCGCCAGATGAGGATCGACGATCCGGTCCAGGAGCCGGAGCTGGTTGATGATGCCGATGTATTCCTTCTTGCCCACCTGCGCCGCCGTGAAGCGCGCGCCGAACTTCTCCGCCACGAGGCAGCCGATGATGTTGTGCTCGTCGCTGCCGGTCGCCGCCACGTAGGCCATGTCCTCGGCCTCGCCGATGCCCGCCAAGGTCTCCTGATCCAGCGCATCGCCCTTGATCACCAGGGTGCGGTTGAGCTGCGCCGAACAGAAATCCGCGCGTTTTTCGTCCTGTTCGATCAGCACGATCTGCATGCGGGTATGCTCCAGCATCCGGGCCAGCTGCAGACCCAGCTCCCCGCCCCCGGCGATCACCACGCGCTGGAACCGCTTCTGCTCCGGCCAGGCCCACTGCATGAAATCGGCCACCGCGTCCGGCTCGCCCGCGAAATAGACGTCGTCGCCCACCAGGAAGGTCGTCTCGCCATGGGGCGTCATGACCTCGTCACCCCGGACCAGCGCCGTGAAGCGGATCTTTTGCAGCCATTCCTTGCCGGCGAAATTCTTGAGCGAGCTCCCCAGCAGAGGGCTGTCCATATGGACGGACATCCCCACGACCATCACGCGCTCGTCCAGCAGATCGGCCACCTCGATGGATCCCGGCAGGCGCAGCACGTTATAGAGATCCCGGGCATATTCATCGTACTGGTTGACCAGCAGATCCACGCCCAGCTTGGCGAAATCGATGTGTCGACTGGTCGAATAGGATGAAGAAGACACCCGCGCCACCGTGCGTCCCACCCCCCTTGCCCGGGCGAAGATGCAGGCCAGGATGTTGGTGTCGTCCCGGTCCGTCACCGCCACAACCATATCCGCCCGTTCGACATCGGCCTCTTCCAGCACGGCCGGATCCGCCCCGTCGCCGTGGACGGTCATCAAATCCAAATGGGTATCCAATCCCGTCAACAACTCCGCTTCGGCGTCGATGACCACCACGTCATGCTCGTCTTCGCAGAATTTTTCGGCCAAATTGGCCCCCGTTGGGCTGCCACCTATGATCAAAATGCGCATGAATCCATCCGTTTCCTATTCATCGCCAAGCATTATCCCAATCCCCCCCNNATTGCAAGGGAGAAGCGGATCGGTGCAATTTGACCCCCCATCCAACACCCTTCCCCCTGGACGGCAATTAGTTAACGAGACGTGAAGGCCGTCACGCTGTGGCCATCAACCATGACGGAGGCCTTGCCCTTGATCTGGATCACGGGTTCTTTTTCCTGCGTGCTGAAGGCCAATTCCCAGGGCGAGCCGGTGGCATTGGATGGCAACTCGAACACCTGCGGCTCCTCGCCGGGGTTGAAAATCAGGAAGAGATGGTCGTCATCCTCCGCCGCACCGGTATGTTCCCATTGGCCGTCGATGCGGCAGGCAAGCGCACCCCCCTTCTCCCAGTCGGGCTGAGGCGCGCCGCCGGGGCCGTACCAGCGGATGTCGGGAAAGCCGCCGACGTTCTCCCGGCCATCGAAAAAGCTCGTCCGCCATAGGGCGGGATGGGCCTTGCGGAACCCGATGGCCTTTCGCGTGAATTCGCAGAGATCGCGGTTTTTCCGGAGAAGACTCCAATCCACCCACGAAATCCCGTTGTCCTGGCAATAGGCGTTGT
>DMJA01000247.1 GCA_003451935.1 Verrucomicrobiota bacterium
TGGGTGTCGTTGAGCTGGATGGCGACCTTGTCGGGGAAGGCGTGGATGTCGTTGCCGTCGGCCTTGAAGCGGCGGAGGATGTCGTGCAGCGAACAGGCGACGAAGAAATACTGCTGCTTGAAGCGGAGGCTGCGGCCCTGCTCGATGTTGTCGTTTGGATACAGCACCTTGGTGATGTTTTCCGTGAGCGTCTTGGCCTCGTAGGCCTTCATGTAGTCGCCGTTGTTGAAGAAGGTGAGGTTGAAATCCTCGGTGGACTTCGCCTCCCACAGGCGCAGGTTGTTGACGGTGTTGTTGCCGTAGCCGGGGATGGGGTTGTCGTAGGGGATGCCCAGGACGGTATCATAGCCGACCCAGCGGGCGACCAGTCGGCCGTTGACCTCCTCCATGGCGACGTGGCCGCCGAAATGGACCTCGAACTGCGATTCGGGGCGCTCGATTTCCCACGGATTGCCGAAACGCAGCCAGTTGTCGGGTTCCTCGACCTGGTAGCCGTGTTTGATGGCCTGGCGGAAGATGCCGTAGTCGTAGCGGACGCCGTAGCCGTAGCCGGGAAGCTGGAGCGTGGCCAGCGAGTCGAGGAAGCAGGCGGCGAGGCGCCCGAGGCCGCCGTTGCCGAGGCCGGCGTCGCGCTCGATGTCGCGCAGGAAGTCCCAGGACAGGCCAAGCTCCGACATGGCCTGCGTGACCGTGTCGTCGAGCTGGAGGTTGATGACGTTGTTGCCCATGGCGCGGCCGATGAGGTACTCCATGGAGAGGTAGTAGGCGCGCTTGGCGCCGGTCTTGTGGTAGGCAACGCTGGTACGGATCCAGCCATCGACCAGGCGGTCGCGGATGGCGAGGGCGAGCGCGTAGTAGCGGTCGTGGTCGGTGGCCGAGAACTCGTCCTTGGCCAGGGAGTACTTGAGGTGGTTCAGATAGCTGCGCTTGATCGCCTCGACGGTGTTGGGCTTGCTGCCGTTGACGGGCAGATCGGCGGCATTCTTCTGTTTTCCGTTTGCGCTCATCTTCGTGGCTCCATTCATCTCCGGCCTCCGGCAAGGTAAACCGTTTCGGGCAAGGTAGGGATTCGGTTCGGCGGGGTCAAGAAAACATGGCGTTTTCGCGCGTTGCATGTGCGGCACAGGGCAGATAAAGTACGCCCCGTATGAGCGAGCCGTTGGTCAGCGTGTGCATCGGGGCGTACAACCGGAAAGACTATATCCGGGAATGCGTGGATTCGGCACTGGCGCAAACATGGCCGAACAAGGAAATCATCGTGGTGGACGATGCCTCGACGGACGGGACGCGCGAAATCCTGCAAAGCTATGGGGATTCCATCCGATTGATCTTGCGGGAGAGCAATTCCGGCATCTGTCCGATCACGCGAAACCAAGCGGTTCAGGCGGCGAAGGGCGAATATGTGGCGTTTCTGGACTCGGACGACAAGTGGTATCCAGATAAACTGGCCAAGCAGGTGGCGTTCATGGGGGCGCATTTGGAGATTCCGTTGTGCCACACGCTGTGTCACGTGATCGATGAACGCTCTCAGGTGGTAGGCGTACGCCATGGCGTGGGGGGGGTGCCGGCGACGGGCATGATATTCGAACGGTTGCTGGAGCATTGCTGGATCACGATTTCCACGGTCATGGTCCGCCGGACGCTTTTCGAGGACGTGGGCTGGTTCTGCGAAGAAGAGGAAACCGGTATCATCGGGGAGGATCAGGATTTCTTTCTGCGGGTTGCCCGCTCCCATCCCATCGGGTTGCTGGAAGAAGTGCTGGCGGGTTATCGGAAAGCCCCGACAGGTGTTTCTCGGAATCGGTGGAAAGTCACCCCGGAATCCCAGTCGTTCAATGAAATCCTGATCCGCCGCCGGCACATCTGGGAAGGGGTGGTGCCGAAGCGCCGGGTGGTCCGCGCGCACAGCGATGCGTGCATCGCCAATGCCAAGCATTGGCGAAGCCACGGTTACGCCGGGCGGTCCTTGTATTTTTGCTGGCGGGGTTTGATGCACAATCCGGGAAACTGGCGGTTGTGGGAAGAAGCGGGGCGGACGCTGGTCCGGGCCTGCATTCCGCTGAAGGACAAAGGAACATGACAGCCTCTCACCCCTTGTACATAGTCCAGTTCCGTCCGGACGGATTTTCTGCGAATTCGGGGCTGGAACCGATTGCCCGGGAGTTGGACGCGGAAATCCTGCCGTTTTCCCCGACTTGGTCGCGGCTCCAGAAGAAAAGTTGGACGCTGGGCAATGTGTTGCGGCAATGGGGAATTCGGCATTACGGATCGACATGGAACGCGCTGGTGCCGTGGCAGGACGAAGCGCGGATATTGCGGGGGTTGCCGACAAGTTCGGAACTCTATCCGGTGCATTTCCTCTGGGGCGAGTTCGCGGCGCCGAAACGGATTGCTCCATACCACCGCAAAGGCGCGCGCGTGGTGGTCAGCGTGCACTGCAGCGCGCGGCGATGGGATTCGGTATGGTTGCGGCCGGACGGGTATGCGCAGGCCGACGAAGTGGTGCTGACCTCGGAAAGTCAGCGGCCATTTGTGGAGCGGCACGTGCCGGCGGACCGGATCCGCACGATTTTGCACGGGGTGGTGGCCGAATATTTCACGCCGCCGGCGATGCGGGAACCCCGCGGCAAGTTCCGGATGTTCATGCTCGGGGACACCGAGCGCGACCACCAGTTTGCGGCGCAGGTGGCGGCGCGGCTGCCGGCGGACAAATTCGAGTGGCGGATCCGGACGGTCTCGCATGAGCAGTCGGTCTATGCGGGGATCTCCTGCTTGAACCTTCTGCCCCGGCTTTCCGAGGAGGAGATGCTCAGGGAATATCGGCAAGCGGACTTGCTAGCAATGCCGATGCTGGACAGCGCGGCGAACAACGTGATCCTCGAAAGCATGGCCTGCGGCACCCCTGTGATGACGAACCGCACCGGGGGAGTGCCGGAATACGTGGATCCCGCCGGCAATTTCGTGATGAGCAACGACCGCAACGTGGATGAGTGGGTCGAGAAACTCCTGTGGCTGGAAAAAAATCGCGTCGTGGCGGAGCGGCTACGCCCGGCTACGCGGGCGTGGGCGGAAAAATTCGACTGGAAACTCATCGCCGAGCAATATCGCGAGATGTATCGGCAAGTTCTTGCGCGCGGGTGATGGAACGGCCCTGGCATTGAACCGCACGGCTCCATCAAAAGCATATTTTCCGGGGCGGTGGGCGCGCGCGATTCTTCCCGTTCTGATTTTAGCGGGCTGTTGCTGGATTATTGGACAGTTTGCCCCGTCGTCCGAAGCCGACAGAAACCCAGAGAGAATAGCGCTATGGCCGGCTTCTTCTCTTCCGGCGGGGAAGGAATTGCAGGACAATGCCTATATCACGGTCTACCGGCCATCGCATTCCAGCGGAACGGCCATCGTGATTTGCCCCGGGGGGGGGTATGGCGCATTGAATTTGGACATCGAGGGACGCGGGATTGCCCGATGGCTGATCCAACATGGAATTACGGGGGTAGTGTTGGAATATCGCCTTCCCCATGGTAATCCCGATGTTCCCTTGGTGGATGCACAACAGGCTATCCGGTTTGTGCGCCATCATGCGGATCAATGGCAGGTGCAAGCCGACCGAGTGGGGATCTTGGGCTTCTCAGCTGGCGGACATCTGGCGTCAATGGTTTCCACCCTCTCGGAACGTCCGATGGGGCCAAGGTCTAATGCGTTGGGGTTGGTATCGCCCCGTCCGAATTTTGCGATTCTCATATACCCCGTCATATCCATGGGGGCCTTGGCCGACATTGGATCCCGGCAAAATCTTTTGGGTTCTGCCCCTTCGTCAGAGCAGGTCGAGGCATATTCGATCGAGCGGCATGTCTCCTCCAACACCCCTCCCGTTTTCCTGATCCATGCCCAGGACGACCCGGTTGTCTCTGTGGAGAACAGCCGGATGTTTCTCAAGGTTTTGAAAGCCAAGGGGGTCTCGGCCACCATTTACGAATTCAATGACGGCGGGCACGGTCTGGGATATGGAGGTCCCCTTTGGAAGGAATGGCAGGAGCAAGCATTGGTTTGGATGCGGCGCCAAGGAATGATCAGCGAAAAGAAGGTGCCTTGACCCACCCGGTGCGGGAGGCAACCCCTGGTGGGATTGGGAATTGCATAAGCCTGCACGTTGGTGACAGAATCTCTCAACAATGGAAACGACCCGGCAACAAATCGCTCCGCTGACCAGTATCCGTATCTTTGCGGCAGTCTTGGTGGTGATTTATCACTATGGACGAAATGTCTGGCCATTTGCGGAGGGGTGGTTGCATCGTGTTACGGCGTGTTCGGGGTCGTCTGTCGCGTTTTTCTTTTTCTTGTCCGGTTTTATCTTGGCGCATGCTTATCAGGGATATCGCTGGCAAGAGCCGGGGAAACTGAAAAAATATTATGTGGCACGTATCGCACGGATCTACCCGGTGTATGTATTGGCTTTGCTGGCGACTTTTGCCCTGAATCTGCCCCATGTCTATTGGGATCGCATTTCGGTCGTGGAGGCCGCAACGACACTGCAAGTCCATCTTGGGCTGTTGCAGGCGTGGCTGCCGGATTATGTTTATAAATTGAACATGCCCGGGTGGTCCCTTTCGGTGGAGGCAAGTTTTTACCTTCTGTTCCCGCTCATTGTTCCTCGCCTGATGGCCATGCGTCGCTCCGTGGCGTTGCTTCTATTCGGGCTGCTTTATGTGATTTCCCAAGCGGTATTGGGGGGGGGGGCGAGGGGCTTAATCTGGAAAGATTGGTTTTTTGCAAGCGACACGGTTCATCACCTTTTGATGTATCACCCAGTGGTGTATTGGCCGGTATTTTTGATGGGAGTGCTGATGTTTAGATTCTCGGCCGCCGTTCCGAACCCTCGCCCGTTCTCGCCTCTGCTGATGGGATTGATGTCGGTGTCTGCCATCGCGCTGATTGCCTTCTTGTCATTTTGGGCAGGCGATATTTTAAACTACGCCATCCATGTGGGAATGCTGGCCCCGCTCTATGGAGTGTTGTTGTTTTCGTTGTGTGAGCCTCGCAATTGGCTGGCGCAGTTGCTGTCTGTCCGTTGGTTGCACTATTTGGGGGAGGCGAGCTATGGCGTCTATATCCTCCAGTTGCCCGTCTATGGCATTTGGATGTGCACGGGGGTGGCCCCGGCCCAAACCGAACTGTTTTTCTACCTCTACTTGGCTTCGCTTCTCATAGTTTCCACAGTTCTGTTCCGATGGTTTGAAACGCCCCTGCGCCGATGGATGCGGCGCTCATTTGCGTCCGGGTGATGGAACGGCTGGACTATTTTTTGCGGCGGTTGCTGCTGATGGTGCCGACGTTTGTCGGGATCACGTTGGTTTGCTTTGCGCTGTGCCAGGTGGTGCCGGGGGGGCCGGTGGAGCAGGCGCTGGCGAAGATGCGCGGGATGGGGGCGGCGGAGGCAGGGCGGAGTCCGCATGCGGGCGCGGCGGTCTCACCGGAGCAGCGCAAGGCGCTGGAGGCGCATTTCGGGTTCGATAAACCGGTATTGCAGCGGTACTGGATTTGGCTGGCGAAGGACAAGATGGGGCTGGCGGCGCGGTCGTACAAGTATCCAAACAAGACGGTCGGGCAGCTGATCGTCGATCGGTTCAAGATTTCGCTGGTGTTCGGGATTTCGGGGTTCGTGCTGACGTATCTGATCTGCATTCCGCTGGGGATCGCGAAGGCGCTGCGGCACGGGAGCGTGTTCGACGCGGCGAGCAGCGCGCTGGTGTTCGTCGGCTATGCGATCCCGGCGTTCGCGTTCGGCATGCTGCTGAAAATGCTTTTTGCGGGAGCGGGCGAGGGATTCTGGGACATCCTGCCGGCGGCGGGAGTGGTGTCGGTGAACTATGAACTGCTGTCGCCGTGGGGCAAGTTCCAGGATTTGGCGGCGCATTTCGTGCTGCCGGTATCGTGCTACGTGATCGGCAACTTTGCGGTGCTGACGCTGTTGATGAAGAATTCGCTGCTGGAGCAGATCGGGCAGGATTATGTCCGCACGGTGTTGGCGAAGGGCGGCAGCCTGCGGCGGGCTGTCTGGTTCCATGCTTTCCGCAACGCCCTGATTCCCATTGCGACGGGGTTCGGCGGCGTGCTGGGCATCTTGTTCGCGGGCTCTGTGCTGATCGAGAAGGTGTTCGAGATTCCAGGGATGGGGCGGCTGAGCCTGGACGCGATCGTTAGCCGCGACTACATGGTGTTCATGGGCATTCTGGCAGTGACGTCGGTGCTGGGGCTGCTTGGGCGGTTGCTGTCCGACGCGTGCTATCTGTGGATCGATCCCCGGATTCAGTTCGATTAGCAATCGAAGAGGGGCAACCACGGATGGACACGGATTAACACGGATTTAAATTCTGAATTCTGACTACTGAATTCTGACAACTTTCAAAATGACTTTGAAGTTTCTGAAAATCAAATGGCATCCGGTGACGCGGCAGCGGTGGGCGCGGTTCCGGGGGATGCGGCGCGGCTGGTGGGCGTTCTGGGTTTTGATTGGGGCATATGTCATCTGCTTGTTCTCGGAATGGATCGCGAACGACAGACCCCTGTGGATCCGCTTCGAGGGGCGGAATTATTTTCCAGTCGTGAAGTTCTATCCGGAGGATGTGTTCACAGGCAGCGGGCGGATGACGCGGACGGACTACCGGGCGTTGGCGGCCAGCGAAGCGTTCGCGGAGGGAGGCGGCAATCGGATGGTTTGGCCGGTGATACGGAGCGGGCCGCTGGAGAGCCTGAAAGCGGCGGACATCAAACTGCCGGCCGCGGTGACGGTGGCGGCCACGCCGGAGCCGCGCGTGGCGACGGCGGACGTGGATGCGGAAGGGCACGTGGTGCGAGTGATGGGGGATGAGGAATTTTTTGGGCTGGAGCCGGGGCAGAGTTTGGGCGGTGTTGGCGAGAAGGCGGACGTTGGCTCCCCCACCGCGCAAGGCGGTGGGGCCCGCGGGGATCGCGGCTCACCCGGAGGGTTCGCCCTACCTAAAACCATTCAGGCCGGGCTGGAGGCGCGGTTTGAAAACAAGGCGGCGGGAGGGGTGGATGCGGAAGTGGATGGGAGATGGGTGTCGTTGTCGCCGTACGCGCCGCGCGGCGCGGCGCCGGCGCGGGTGCGGCTGACCTTCCGCGAGGAACTGGCGGCGGGCGCAAGAAAGACGGCGGTGGTGGACGAGAAGAATCCAGTTTACCCGGAAGGATTTCCGGTGCCGGGGACGGAAGGGTGGACGTTCACCACGGTCAAGGAGCAGGTGCGGTTTCCGTTCCGGCCGGTGAAGGGGCATCCGCTGGGGATCGATTCGTCGGGGCGGGACGTGGCGGCGCGAATGCTTTATGCGCTGCGGACTTCGCTATCGTTCGGCATGCTGCTGGTGCTGGCGACCATGGCGCTGGGGACGGCGGCGGGGGCGCTGCAAGGCTATTACGGCGGCAAGGTGGATCTGCTGGGTCAGCGGTTCATCGAGGTGTGGGAGTCGCTGCCGTTCATCTACGTGCTGATCCTGCTGGGATCGGTGTACGGGCAGAGCTTCGGGCTCCTGCTGGCGATTTACGCGGTGTTCAACTGGATTGGCATCTCGTACTACATGCGCGGGGAATTCCTGAGGCTCCGGAAGCTGCCGTTCGTGGAGGCGGCGCGGGTAATCGGGCTGCCGGCGCGGAAGATCATTTTCCGGCACATGCTGCCGAATGCGCTGGTGCCGCTGGTGACGTTCTTTCCGTTCTCGCTGGTGGGGGCGATCGGCGTAATGGCGGCGCTGGATTATCTGGGGTTCGGGCTGCCGCCGCCGACGCCGAGCTGGGGCGAGCTGCTGTCGCAGGCGCAGGAGTTTCCGCACGCGTGGTGGCTGGTGCTCTATCCTTCGCTGGCTCTGTTCTCCACGATGCTGGCGGGGGTGTTCGTGGGGGAGGGGCTGCGGGCGGCGTTCGATCCGCGGCAATATGGGCGGATGGAGTAGAGGCGGATCTCAATATCCAATAACCAATATCCAATGTCCAATGTTCAAGCGAGGAACTTGATCAGGAGAAGGCGGGGGCGGAGGAGAGGGACCAGCGGGCGGCGAGGGGAGAACCGTCGGGCTTGGTGAATTGGAGGGCGAATTCGCCGGGAGGGGTTTCGAGCTTCTTCGCGAAGGTGGCGCCGTCGAGTTTCTGAAAGAGGGATTGGAGGGTGAAGAAGGCGGGGCGGGGGCGCCAGGCGGCGGGATCGGTGTCGTCGATGAGTCCGAAGCCGCGGGCGGCGAGCCGCCACCAGTAGACGCGGGAGACGTGGCCGGAGGCGAGGGCGAGGAGGAGGTAGCGGGCCATGTAGGCGGCGTAATCTTCCTCGGAGACAGAGGGGTCGTTGGTGCGCGGGTCGAGGGTTTCGTAGGGGGAGTTGACGGGGGACCAGACGCCGGTGCCGAGCAGGGGCCAGTTGACTTCGGTGACGACGAGCCGGTCGTCGGCGAATCCGTGGGCGCGGGCATAGGCGCGGAGCAGGGCGCATTTCCCGACGGTGTCGAAGGGGCCCTGGAAATTCTCGGGGGCGCCGCGGCGGTCCACGTAGAGGTGGTGGGAAAGGGCGTGGAAGGGGAGGTCGCGAGGTAGCAAATCGAGGATTGCGCCGAGGGCGTGGGGTTCGAAATCAATGCAGGCGGGGCCGGTGATCTTGGCTTCGGGGTATTGGATGAGGCTGGCGCGGACGGGGTCGAGGAGGCGGAGGTATTCGCGATAATCCCAGACGCCCCATTTGGAGCGGTTGACGGCGTGGCCGATCTCGAAGAAATCGGCGAAGGTATGGGCGCGGTCGAAGGCGAGGGTGACCATCTGGCGCCAGCCTTTTTGCTCGCGGATGGCGCGCCGGTCCTGCACGAGGGCGAGGGCGACGGAGTGCCCTTGGCGGTGGAGGCTCAAGGCTTGGTCGAGGGTCCAGTTCCATGCGTCCAGATTCTGGTGGTGGTAGAGGCGGAGGAGGAGGGGCAATTTTTTCGCGCCTTGGAGCCGGGCGAAGAATTCGAGCTGGCGGGACCAGGTGGCGGGGTTTGCGTCGAGGGTCATGCCGATGGCGCCGTCGAAGGGGACGGGGGTTTGGAAGGACTGCGCGCGAAGTTGTCCGTAGGAGCGGCGGATGGCGAGTCCTTTCCTCGCGGCGTGGCGGAGGGCGGCGACGGCGTTGGAAATGGGCAGCAGCTTGCGGCGGTCGCGCGCGGTGTAGGCGGGGATGGCCTGGGCGGAGCGGTCGTCCCAGATCCAGATGTCGCGCCCGCGGAGCGGGCGTTCTTTCCGGGCTGTGTCGCGGCGGATGCGGGCCTCGCGGATGGGATGGCGGAAGGGGCGCAAGGCAGTGTGGCGGTCGAAGGCGGCGCGGGCCTTGCGTTCGGCTTCGGCGAATTCGGGTGGCGGGGTGTGGCCGCGGAAGTACATGGCGTGGAAGACGCGGAGGAAGTCGGAGGGGAGGTCGAGGCGGGCGAGGTCGGCGCCGCGCTGGGCGGGTGCGGAGCTCGGAATCGGCTGCGCGCGGTTGAGGTCGAGAAAGACAATTTTCCACGGCGTGGAAAAATGGTCCGGATCGCGCTGGAGCCCGATGTTCTGGTTGCCAAGGTCGCGGTGGAGGATGCCGGCGTCGTGCATGGCGCGGACGGCGTCGGCGACGCATTGGAGAAGCTCCATGAGCGGCGCGCAGCGCGGGGCGGAGGAAAAGATGCGGTTGAGCTCGTCGCGGAAGTTGGAGAGGTCGGGGACGTAGGCGGCGGCGAACAGGCTCTGGCGGAGGCGGCGGCCTTCCCAGCGTTCGGCGACGGCGATGGGGGCGGGGGTGCCGACGCCGGCGCTCCGGAGAAGCAGCGCGTTGCGGAAGGCGCGCTCGGCCTTGGAGCCGGTTTGCGCGGCGAGGCGGTCGCGCCAGGCGGCTTGGATCCCGTAGGTCTTGACGACGGCGTCGACGGCTTCGCCGCCGCAGGGCAGGGCGAGGCGATCGACGCAGTGGCGTCCGGGCGGGGCAATGGGCGCGGAGTTCCTTTCGACGAGGAACGGAAGACTCAAGAGCGTTTCGTCGAACCCGGGGCGGTCCCAGCCGGGCGCGACGAGAAAGCGCCACGGGCCGCGCTGCTGCCAGGCCGGATCAGTCGTCATGGGCGGGGGCGCCCTTCTTGGGCAGCCGATGTTCGATCCAGAGCTCCATGAGCTTGGCGTATTTGACGAAAACGCCGAAGGTGGTCATGAGGGCGATGATGAAGCCTTGGCGGCCGTCGAGGAATCCGCGCTTGATGACGTAGGACTTGAAGAAGCGCCAGGGGGGGCGGCCGATCAGGTCGCGCCAGCGGAACTTCTCGCCGCGGGAAAATTTTTCGCCGGCGAAGATGGAGGAAAAGCGGTTGATGGTGTAGATGTGGTCGGCGAGGTTGTCGTAGGTGAAATGGTAGAGGGGGGCGCGCAAGGTCTTGACGGTTCCATCCACAACGACGCGGTCATGGGGCTCCTGGCCGGCGCTGTGCCCGCGGTCCTTCCGGAACAGGCGGAGCTTGATGTCGGGATACCACTCGCCATGGCGGATCCACTTGCCGAGATAGTGGACCATGCGGGGGAAGCGGTAGCCCGAAGTTTCGCCGGGTCCGCGCTCGAATTCGGCCTCGATTTCGGCGCGGAGGTCGTCGGACACAACCTCGTCGGCATCGACGTACAGGATCCAAGGGAAGCGGGCGAGGGAGCGGATGTAGTTCTTCTGGGCGATGTAGCCTTCCCAGGGGTGCTGATAGACGTGGGGCGTGTACTGTTTGGAAATCTCGAAGGTCTTGTCCTGGCTGAAGGAATCGACGACGACGACCTCGTCGCACCACTCGAGGCTGGCGAGGCAGGCGGCGATCTTGTCCTCCTCGTTGCCGGCGGTGACGCAGGCGGAGATTTTCAGGTGGTCCGGACGCATGATGCCTCCAATGTGCCGGAGGGGGCGCGTGGAAACCAGCAAAAAAGGCTATTCGCCGAGGGCGATGGAAAGGGCTTGCAGGGCGTAGGCGGTGGAGCGGACGGTCTCGGCTGTATCTTCGTCTTCTCCGTCCGGCCGGCTCCAGAAGCCGCCGCCCTGGGCGTCGATGCGCTGCCGCTGGACCAACTGGTGGAGGAGGGCCTCCCGCCAAGCGATGGGGCGGCCGTCGTCGAGGAAGACGGTTTCCTCTCCGGCGCGGTCGAGGGCGTCCGCCATCGCCGTAAACGTAGCGTAGGGGTATCCGTTCGTGGCGGAGGGCGAACTGGACAATAGCGAAAGGAACGGGGCGGTTTCCTCGAGGGCGGGCGGCTCCGGGAGGCCGTCCGGCGGCGGATGGGTTTTCAGCCACTCTTCGGCGCGGTTGCGGGCGGCGAGGGCCTCGTTGCGGATGGAGACGGCGACGGGTCCGGCGGCGGGGGCGGGATGGATTTGCGGGGGTGGCGTGGAAGAGGCGTCTAGGGCCGCAAGGACGGTTCGCGCGATGATTTCGGCGCCTGCGGGGCTGGGATGGAGCCCATCGGGCAAGAGTTCCTCGCGGTTGGGGAAGACCGCGCTGATGTCGATGACTTGCGCGCCGGTTTCGGCGGCGACGGCGCGGATGGCGGGATTCATGGTTTCGCGGATCGTGCGGTTGGCCTGGGTTTGCTCCGCCTCGGGAGCGATGGGGGTGAGGGTGCAGAGGAAGACGCGCGGGGCGGAGGGCAGGGCCTGGAAGCGGGCGACGATGTCGCGCAGATCGCCGGGATATTGGGTGTACCGGTCGGGAAAGGCGAGGTCGTTGATGCCCAGCATGATGACCACCAAGTCGGGATCGAAGGCAAGCGCTTTACGGCAGGCGCGGGTGCCGGTCCAGGAGCGCAGAAAGATGTTTTTCAGCGCCGTGGAGGCGTTGACGCCAAAATTGCCGGTGACATAGCGGCCTTGGGAGAGGCGCTGGAGGACGGCGGGATAGGATTGGGCGTCGCGGTCGGCGAGTTGGTCGCCGTAGGTGATGCTGTCGCCAACGCAGGCGACGCGGAGGGGGGGCTGGGCGAGGGCGGTCACGGGCAGAAGGAAAAGAATGGCCGCGGCCCAGCGGTTCATTTGGCGAGGCGGGCGAGCATCTGCCGGATGAGGGTGGCGTGCTTTTCCTCCTCGTTCTGGAGGCGGAGCAGGAGGTCCCGGACGAAATCAGTCCGGGTGCGCGCGGCCAGCGTCGCGTAGAAATCGCGGGCGTCCTGCTCCTTCTCCAGCGCGGCGTTCAGGATCTCGACGGGGGTCCGAAGGTTTTCCAGGTTCATGGGGCAATGTCCTCTTTGGTTTTGGAGCGGGCGCCGAACCGGAGCCAGGCGTGGATGGCATAGGAGATGAAAAAGGAAACGAATCCGAAGCCCAGAAGTCCAAAGCCGATGTTCCGGATGTCCGTGGCGGCATCGGCCTGATGGGACAGATAGAGGAAGATGCCGGCGAGACAGGCGAGATAGCCAAGGATGCGGGTGGCCCAGTAGATTTTCATGATCATGGAAAAATTGTACGGCGTGCGGGACGGGAGGGCAACCGGAATCCGGGGCGTGCCGGGGGTGAAATCCGGGCTGGATTCGTTCCGTCGCTTCCTTCTATGATGTCCATCCATTGGAAGAAAGGCGCATGCGAGCGATTCATCAGATTGTGGCGGGCTACGCCAACGGGGATGCCATCAGCAACGAGGCGCGGGCGATGCGCGCCTTGTTCCGGACGTGGGGGCATGAATCGCACATCTATTCCGAGCAGAAACGCATTCTTCCGGAACTGCGGGGAGAAGCGCGCGACTTGGCGGCCAGCCGGGGCGATTTCCGGCCGGATGACGTGGTGCTGCTGCACCTGTCCATCGGTTCGGACGTGAACGACCTGTTCCCGGGGTTGCCGGGGCGGAAGGCGATTTTGTACCACAACATCACGCCGCCGGAATTTTTCCGCGGGGTGCAGGAACAGACGGCGCACCACTTGGCGCGCGGCCGCCAGCAGGCCAAGGCCTTGGCGGGTTCGTCGGAGGTCGTCATGGCCGACAGCCGGTTCAACGCGGAGGAAATCGCGGCCATGGGCCATGCGAATCCGCAGGTCCTGCCGCTGATGCTGGATTTCTCGATGCTTCGGACGAAGCCGGACCGGCGCATTCTGCGGCAGTACCGCGACGGGATGGTGAACATCCTGTTCGTGGGCCGGTGCGCGCCCAACAAGAGGATCGAGGACCTGCTGAACGCGTTCTACTATTTCCAGCGCTATGTCCAGCCCGCCTCGCGACTGATCCATGTGGGGTCCTTCGCGGGCATGGAGCAGTACCACGCGCTGTTGTTGACGCGGATGCGCGAGCTGCAGCTCAAGAACGTCGAACTGGTGGGCTCGGTCCGCCAGGACGAGTTGACGGCCTATTACGAGGTGTCGCGCGCCTTTCTGTGCCTAAGCGACCACGAGGGGTTCTGCATTCCCCTTTTGGAGGCGATGACCCACGATGTGCCCGTGGTGGCCTATGCGGCCGGCGCCGTGTCCGAGACGCTGGACGGCGCCGGGGTGCTGCTGCGCGAGAAACGGTTCGACTTGATCGCCGAGATCTTGGGGCGGGTGGCCGCGGACGAAAAGCTCCGGTCGGCCCTCTTGAAGGGGCAGCGCGAACGCCTCGCCCGCTACGAAAAGCAAGACCTCGCCGCCGACCTGAAGCGGCATCTGGCCCCGCTGCTGTAAGAGGAGCCGAGGCTCTTTCCGGTTTTCGCCCATTCCTGCCGGCTTTGTCGTTCCCTTCCCGTCGGGTATTGTTTTATAAAACAATACCCGTTTTTCGGAGGGGGTTCCCTATTGCTTCACGGGAAAACCTGACCGTAGGGGAAGGTAGCATGGGGGGATTTCAGGGGCGAGCGGATTGATTGAGTTGGAAGACGCGGCGGAGCTTGCGCTCGATGTCCTGCTTGAGCTGGAAGGGGTCCAAGGACTGGAAGTGGGCTTGGAGCCGTGCGAGTTGCTCGGGCAGAACCGCCGGAGAGGCGAGGATCCGCTGGTACGGGGTCGTCGGGCGTTCGTAGTAGCGATGGATTTTGGAGCCCTCGCGCTGCTTGCGCTGCAGCTTGATCGAGGGCATGAAGAAGTTCTGCAGGTCGCACCAGCTGTCGTACAGGTCGTCAATGGCGGCCACGGTTTCCGGCCGGTCGATCCGGTCGTATCCCAGGAGCTGGCGCACGTGGGTCCAGTTCTTCTGCTCCACGTGGGCGTTGTCGTTCTTGCGGTATTCGCGGGCGCGGGTCCAGCCGACGGGTTGTTTCCGTTGCTGAAGCAGGCGGTACAGATGCCAGTTGAGGAACTCCGAACCGTTGTCGCTGTCAAAGCCCAGCAACGGAAAAGGCAGCCGGCGCTCCAGCTCTTTGATCTGCCGGACGACGTCGCGGGCGCCTTTGTTCCAAACGGCTCGGTTCAGGGTCCAGCCGCTGAAAATGTCCGTAAACGTTAGGCTCCAGACGAAATTGCCCTCCATCGAGCCCCCGCAATGCGCGACGGTGTCGGCCTCGATGAACCCGGGTTGGGTGATGTCCCAGTTGTGGGTGCGCACGGGGATATGCTGCTTGAGCAAGCTGCCCGGCTTGGTGCCGCACCGCTTGCCGTGCGGATACCGGGCCCGGATCGGCCGCAACCGCCGGTCCAGGCTGGAAGCGCTGATGGAAAGCAGCTGTTGGCGCGCCATCGGATCCAACGCTCCATAGCGGCGTTCGTAGTACGGCAGCCACAGCGGGATGGCTTGGCGAAGCCGCTTCCCGCACATCTGTTCGCAGGCCAGCCAGATTTGCCGGAGGATGGGATCCAGTTCGGGTCCATATCGCCGTTTGGGGCCCGGCTTCTTCCGAGGGCCGCGAACCCGCTGGCCCAGCAGCCCGATGGCGTACTTCCGGTTGTAGCCGCAGACCGCGCAGAATTCGTCCAGAATCCGGCTTTTATACCGCTTCCCGGCCCGGCGATACCGGCACCGGATCTTCTCCAAGTACTCGCGTTTCGTTGCTCTGACCATGTTCCGCACCTTCCTTTTTGTCGGTCAGGTGCATTATGAAGCAACGACGCCCTTCCCCCTCCACCCCCATCCCTTCTATGGTCATATTTAATTTGACTCAATTCG
>DMJA01000261.1 GCA_003451935.1 Verrucomicrobiota bacterium
CGCCAGGCCCGGCTTCCCGCCGGGCTTTCGCTATGCGCGCGCTTGGACGGCCCGCCTTTGTTGAAACGCGCCGCCTTCACCCCGTCCCTTTGGGCCGATGCCGCATCTGCGGCCACGACACCGGTCCACGCCAGCGACTTGGCGGTCTGAGCCAAACCCATACGCCCGAGACCGCCTTCCACCCAAACAAGCCCGTTGGCACCTTGCGGGGGCCTTGCGCTCCCACCCGATGAACATCCAAATCCAGGAACTATCCGCCGAACGCCTTCCCGAATCCGCCGAATTGCTCACCGATGTCTTCCTCAACCTGGAGCCGATGACCGCCGCGCTCCACCTGTCCCGCGAATTCTATTCATCCTATGTCCGCGCCGTCTGCGACCATTGCTTCGAGGACCACCTCGCCGTCGCCGCCATCGATGCCGACACCGGCAAGCTCGTCGGCGTCGCCATCGGCCTCGACGACGGGAAATACCGCCAGACCCTGCACGTCATCCCGCCGGAATACCGCGCCGCGATGGCGCAGATGAACGACTTCTTCGAGGAGCTCGACAAGCCCCTCTCCCGCATCCCGGGCAAATGGACCTATGTCTTCTATCTCGCCGTCGCCCCCTCCTACTGGCGCGCGGGCATCTCCATGTCCATGCTCCAGCGCATGGAAACCCTCCTGCGGGACAAGCGCTACGAATATCTCGTCTCCGAAGCCACCAACCCGAAATCCGAAGGCGCCTTCCGCAAGCAGGGCTACGTCGAGATCAACCGGCTCGCCTACGCCGCCGCCCCCTCCTTCGCCGGCCTCCCCGGCGACTGCACGCTCTTCCTCAAGAAGCTCGTCTAGCCCATCCATGGGAGCCTTCGGCCGCGGACAGCATCCCGACAAATTCCCGACAAATCCCGACCAATTACAGGGATTCCGGTTGCGTATGGGGCGCGTCCTTGTAGAGTAGAAATCCTTTATGCATGCCCGTTTCCCATCCCGCGCCTTTGTCCAGAAAGGTTCCGCATGGGCATGAGGGCGTGGTTTGAAGCCCATTTCTTCCGGATCACGCCCGGAAACGCGGCTCGGTTCGCGTTCCTTTGGCTGCTGGTCGGATTCGCGACGGGCACGGAAACGCTGATGGGGCCGGTGCGGTGGGTCACCGACTGGGCCCGGGACCACGCCTGGACCTGGCAGCGGGAAGCGGCGAACGTGCGGGCGCTGATCGCGCTCTTTGCGGCGGGTTCGGGCCTGGCCTCCTTGTACCTCGTCCGGATCCTGGAGCGTTCGCGCCGTCGGGAAGTGGGCCTCGGCGTCCCGCTGCTCGCGCTGGCGGCCGCGGGGGCCGCGCTGTTCTTCTGGCTCAACCCGCAGCGGTTCGCCTCGGCCGACGCCGGCAACTGGCTGGCGGGGGACACGGGGGCGGAGTTTACCGTGGGCCCCTATCCCACGGCGGACCGCATGGCGGAGCTGAAGCACCGCGGATTCACGGCGGGAGTCTCGCTGCTGCATCCCGCGGTGATCCCGTTCGAGCCCGCCCTGCTGGCCGAGGAACGGGCCGCGGCGGAAAAGGCCGGCATCGAACTCCTCCATCTGCCGATGCTGCCGTGGGTGAGCGAAAACCGGGAGATGCTCGACCGCGCGCGCGGGCTGGTGGGGACCGGCGGCCGCTACTACATCCATTGCTATCTCGGCAAGGACCGCGTCACGCTGGTGCGCCACGTCATCGAAGAGGCCGGCGGCACCGTCGCCGTGCTCGGAGCCGCGGGCGAAGGCGCGCCGCCCCGCGTCCGCGACTTGCGCGATCTGCCGCAGTTCGAGCGCGGGCCATTCATTGAGCTGGAAACGGATATATGGCTCATGCCGTATCCGACCGACGAGGAATACCTCGGCTTCGTGCTGGCGGCGCGCCCGAAAAACATCGTGTCGCTCCAGAATCCGGAAAATGCGGCGGACCAGGAGTGGATCGAGAAGGAGCGGAAGCTGCTGGCCGCGGCGGGCGTGGACTTCACTGTCGCAGGAATCGGCGCGATGCCGTTCTCGCCCGGGGCCGCGCTCGCCCTTGCGCGCCGGGTGCGTCAGATGGAAACGCCGGCGATGGTCCACGGCTTCAAAACGCCCTCGCTGGAGAGCGATGCGTTTTTGCAGGCCTATCGCTCCGACCTCCCCCCGCTCCCCCCCGCGCTCTTCGCGGAGCCGCTCGCGGTCGGCACCGTCGAGGGGATCGCGCCGAATATCGCGAAGGGCGGCATCCCGCTGGAAACCGGCGCGTTCGTCCAGTTGGCGGAACGCGGCTTGCGCCATTTCATCTATTGCGACAGGCCGGAGGCGATTTCGTCGGGAATCCAAGCCGATATGGCCAATGCGGCGGGGGTGGAATGGACCGCCTGGGCGCCCGATTCACCGCCGCCGGTCGATTTCGCTTCCGGCGGCCCCTGGTATATCTACGGGCCGGACGCGAACCGGCGGACGGACGAGCTCGCGGCCGCGCACGGCCCTGCGATCCCCGAACGGCTGGCGCCCGGCCTCGCCCGGGCGAAGGCTCCGTCCGAAGATCCACCGGCAGCCCCCCCTCCCTCTTGGCGCGACGGCTGGAAGCCCTTCCTGCGGGCGCAAGCGGTTCGCTTCTTTCCGCCGCTCCAGATGTGGCTGTTGCTTTCGCCGTTTCTCCTGCTCTATGCGTGGCTCTGCGCAGCGCTGGCGGGCTGGCTCAAGGTCGCGAAAGCCGTCCGCACTCCCTACACGCGGAAAATCTTCCATTTCTCCATCTTCACCATGGCCGGCCTCCTGCAGGTGGCGGCGGGGGTGCAGGCGGTGATGCTGTTCGGCGGCATCACCGCCCTCTGCGTGCTCTATGCCGTCTTCCGCGGCGACGGCTTCCCGTTCTACGAGGCCATGGCCCGGCCGACGGATGTGCCGCACCGCTCCTTCTTCATCCTCGTCCCGCTCGTGACGACCGCGCTGGGCGGACTGCTCTCCAATTTGTTCTTCGGCCCATGGGCGCAGGTGGGCTATCTGGTCGGCGGCTGGGGCGACGCCATCGGCGAACCTTTCGGAACGGCGTTCGGCAAGCATCGCTACCGCGTTCCGTCGCTGCTGGGCGTGCCCGCCACCCGGAGCCTCGAGGGCTCGGCATCGGTTTTCGGAGCGGGCTTCCTCGGAGCCTTGCTCATCTTGGCGCTCGGGGGCACGCCCCTGCCGGCGGCCGTCGCCGCCGCGCTGGCGTGCGCCGCCGCCGGAATGCTCGTGGAGGCCGTCTCCACCCACGGTCTCGACAACCTCACCACCCAGGTCGCCGCCTCGGCCACCGCATGGGCGATTTTGGAAGCGGCACATCTGGCTATTTGAAGAACGGCCAACCGTGTGGTAGTTTCTCATTTCCTTAAAAAAGGAAACCCAATGACAGCATGGTCCACGACAGTTCCGGCGGGAAGCTATGTCACGGATGTCGTCGCCTGGGCTTTCTTCATCCTCCTGTCGCTCCTGATTCTGGTGGTGGCCTACGCCGTGTGGCGGCGCGGGCGCAACAATTCGATCCGCAAGCGGCTGGCGGCGCGCTCCCCCATCTATAGCCGCCTGCTCGCTGGGCTGCGCTCCGGGACGCCCCCTCCGGACGAGGAAATCCGCGCCGAGGTTCCCCGGCGGGATTTTGGGATCCTGGAATTGTTCCTGCGCGACCGGCTGGCTGCGGCGGATTCCGGCGATGCGACGCCCGAGCGCCGCCTGGCCGAAGCCTGCGGCTTCCTGCCGTTCATCCGGAAGCGCGCCCGTGGCGGACGGGGCTGGAAACGGGCGGCGAACCTGCACGCGCTGGCCCTCTTGCGCGACCCGGCCGATCTCGATCTCTTCCGGGACGCCATCGAAAGGGATCCGCGCCGCCCCTGCGTTTTTGCCGCCGCCTTCGGTCTGGCTCGCCTCGGAGAAGCCGCCGAAACGCCCCGGATCGTACACCGGCTCTACAATCCGGCCGCCCCCAACCGCGACGAATTGCTCATGGTGCTTTCCACCTTCGGCCCGGCGCAAGCGCCGGGCCTCCTCGAATTCCTGCGGACGGCCGACCTTCCGGAATCCCCGGCGGGCGTTTTGGCGGACCTGCTCGGCATCTGGAAATATGCGCCGGCCGGCGAGGCGCTGGAAGAACGGCTGGCCCAGGCGCGCGGAGGCGAGCTCAAGATCCACCTGATCGAGGCGCTGGAAAAGATCGGGACGCGCGCCACCTGCGAACGGCTGCGGCCGTTCCTGCAAGATCCCGACTTCCGCGTGCGCCTCAAGGCCGTCAACGCTCTCGAGCGCCTCGGCGGCGCCGATTTCCTCGACGATGCCCGCGCGCTGCTGGCCGATCCCGTCCACTGGGTGCGGCGCAACGCCGCGGAAGCCATCCTGCGCATGGGCGATGTTGGCCGGCAGATCTTGAAGGAAGCCGCGCAGTCGGCGGACGACGGGCCGCGCCGGGCCGCGAAGATGGTCCTGGCCGAAAATCAATTCAAGCGGATTCGATGGAGGTTCCGGTATGCCGAATCCGTTCCTTGAATTCCTCTACGGCTTCCAGTGGTTCGTCTTCTGGTTCTTCGTCGCCCTGAACCTGTTCTACCTCCTGCTGCTGGCCGTTTCCGCGCGCGCCGCCTGGAACCACGTGGCCCGGCTGAAGATCGAGCGCGGCCTGGACCTGCCGCCCGAATTCACCAAGCCGTTCTCCGCCCTCGTGCCCTCGCGCAACGAGGAGGTCTCCATCGTCGAATCCGTCCGCGCCCTGCTCGCCCTCGACTATCCCGAGTTCGAGGTGATTGTCTGCAACGACGGCTCCACCGACCGCACGCTGGCGCGCCTCGTCGAAGCCTTCCAGCTGCATCTGGCCGAGGTCGAGCCCGAGCCCCGCTTTCCGTGCCAGCCGATCCGCGGGGTCTATTTCTCCAAACTCGATCCCCGCCTTGTCGTGATCGACAAGGAGAACGGCGGCAAGTCCGACGCGCTCAACGCGGCGGCTTGCCTCGCGCGCTATCCCTACGTGTGCGCCGTGGATGCCGATTCGCTCCTGGCCCGCGACAGCATGTCGCGGCTGATGCGCCGCTTCGTGGCCGCCCCGGGCACCATCGCCGTGGGCGGCGTCGTCCGCCTCGCCAATGGCTGCGTCGTCCGCGACGGCCAGGTCGTCGAAGCCCGCATGCCCCGGAGCGCGCTGGAGGCCATCCAGGTCGTCGAATATTTCCGGGCCTTCCTCTTCGGCCGCCTCGGCTGGGCCAAGATGGACATCATGCTGATCATCTCCGGCGCCTTCGGCGTCTTCCGCCAGGACCTGCTCGAGGCCGTGGGCGGCTGGAACCGCAAGGCCATCGGCGAGGACATGGACCTCGTCCTGCGCCTGCACCGGAAAATCCGCGAGGAGGCGCTGCCCGGCCGCATCGGTTTCGTTCCCGACCCCTTGTGCTGGACCCAGGCCCCGGCGGCCTGGTCCGGCCTTTCCACCCAGCGCGACCGCTGGCAGCGCGGCCTGATGCAGTGCCTGTTCGCCAACCTCGACATGTTCGCCAATCCCCGCTACGGACGCATCGGGCTCATCGGCTTCCCCTACTTCCTGATCTTCGAAATGTTCGGCGCGCTCGTCGAGTTCGCCGGAATCCCCGTGACGATCGCCTGCTACCTCCTCGGCATCGTCAACCTCCACTTCTTCCTGCTGTTCTTCGCCGTGTCGCTCGTCTGGGGGCTGGGCATCTCCTTCGCCTCCATCGCCCTCGCCGAAATGTCCTACCGCCGCTACGAAAGCTGGGGCGACTTCTTCGCGCTCTTCCGCGCCGCCTTCCTCGAAAACTTCGGCTATCGCCAGCTCCACGCCTTCTGGCGGCTCAAGGGCATGGTCCGCTACGCATTCCGGGACCGGCACGCCTGGGGCTCGATCCGCCGCACGGAGTTCAATCCAACCGGAGCCCCCTCATGAACACTTCCCGCCGCGCCCTATGGTTCGCCGCCGCCCTCGCGGCGCTGGCGACGTCCCTCTCCGCCGCCGCCCAGGACGTCCCCGAAACCTACGAGGCCCGTTTCCAGAAGGCCACCGAACTGCGCCTCGCCGGCAAAACCCGGCAAGCCGTCGAAATCTTCAACCAGATGCTCGAAAAGAACCCGGGCGACGTCGATGCCCTCGTTGGCCGCGGCTTCTGCCGCCTGCGCGACGGGAAGCTCGACCGGGCCCTCGCCGACTTCCAAAAAGCCATCGCCGCCTCCCCCTCCTACGTGGACGCCTACGTCGGCGCTTCCACCGTCCATCGCCGCCAGGGCCGGCCGGCCCAATCCCGCGCCATCCTCGACGATTGCGCCCGGGCCTGCGCCGACCGCCCCAAAAGCTTGAAATACCTCGCCGAATCCGCTTGGCGCGAGGGCCATTTCAAGCTGGCCCGCGCTCTCGATGCCCGCCATCCCCGCAGCCCCGGCCGCATCCTTGTCCCCCGCCCCAACACCGTCTATCTGAGCTGGTCCCACGACTGGCCCAAGTACGGCGACGACTGGGATGCCGTCGGCTTCACCTTCGCGCGGCGCGAACGGCCCGACCTGTCCTGGTCCCTCGGCGCGCGCGAATACCGGCGCTACGGCACCGACGATTTCGATGTCTCCGCCGGCGCGACCTACCGTCCCCGCGATGGACTCGGCATTTCCTACGGCGGCATTTTTTCCGACGATCCCGGATTCCTCGCCGAACAGAAGCACCGCTTCGGCATCAACGCCGACGCCTGGCGCGGCGCGGAAGTGGACGTCGGCGCAGACCTGTCCTACTACGACGGGCCCCGCTGGTCCCGGCGCGGCCTGCTCGGGCTGCGCCAGAATGTCGGCAACTGGTTCGCCCGCGGCGGCATCAGCGCCGGACAGGACTCCAACGACAAGGACGTCTTCAGCTATTCGCTCGGCGCCGGCTACGAGAAGGAGTCCCGCTACGCCATTTCCATCTCCTTCAGCAAAGGCAACGAAACCATCGAAATCGAGCGCGCCGACGGGTTCGTGTTCCGCGACGACGACGTCCGCAGCCTCTCCCTCCAGTGCCGCTATTACTTCAACCCGGAGATCGGCGTGATGTTCGGCGGCTCCCACGAGTGGCGCAACGGCGAAGACTTCCGCGACGGCGTCTCCCTCGCCCTCTTCACCTCTTTCCCCGGCCACTTCTGGCCCTTCTTCCGCTGATTTCCACGGCGCGGGCCCGACGCAAAAAAAGCCGCGGGTCTCGCCCGCGGCCCAGGTTCCCAGGCTTTTGCCCAATCCCGCGGGTCAGATCATCCGATGACGCCGGATTGCTTGAGGATGAAAAAGATCAGCAATCCGCCCACCGACAAGATGACGAGGATCAGCTGCGTTTGATAGTTGTAGTCCGAGCGGCGACGGGCCCGCACGCGGCCAAGCACAAGCCCCGCCACGCCGATGGCCAACCCAAGGATCAGAATGGGCAAGAGGGCCGCCATCCCGGTGCCGTCGGCCTCCACCGCGGCCGCGGCCGGGTCGATCTGCACCAGTTGATTCCTCCGCTGTTGGGCCTCCGCCAAGGCCAGAAAGGCGAAGACGCAAATGACCAGGATGGGATAGACCAGCAACGTCAGATAGCGGAAGACCCGTTCCCAGACATCAGGCTTTTTCTGGCGGCGATCCGGCATCCCCGGCTTGTATTTCACAGGACTCCCGTTCCCGGCAGCTTGATCCATGATGCTCATCTCCTTCTTGTTGTTGGACATCGTAGGCTTGCTTCGGAGGATAAATCAATGGAATCGTTGCTTTATTCTTTCGCGGCGGCCGCCAGGACGCGCTGGGCCATCAACCGCGTGGCCCCGGCCTTGCGCGCGACCAGCTCGGCCGCGGCCTTGCCCAGGCGGGCCCGCTCCGCGGAATCGCCGAGCAAACGCAGCAGGACGGTTTTCAGTTCTTCGGCATCCTTCGCCTGCACATAGGCGCCGGCCTCGAGGAAGTCCCGGGCGATGACCGGGAAATTCTCCATGTGCGGCCCCACGACGACGGGCTTGCCGTCCCGCGCAGGCTCGACGGGGTTCTGCCCGCCGTCCTGGGTGAGGCTCTTGCCGACGAAGACGAGATCGGCGGCGGCATAGAAGCCCCGCAATTCGCCGGTGGTGTCCACCAGCAACACGTCGGGACGCTTCGAAAGCGGCGGGGCGCCGTCGGGGAATTGGCTGCGCTGGACCACGGCCATTCCGCGCTTGCGGATTTCCCCGAGCACCTCCTCGCGGCGTTCGGCATGGCGCGGCACCAGCACCAGCATCAGGTTGCGGTGGATCGCCTTCGCCTCGCGGCAGATGTCGAGCAGCGCTTCCTCCTCGCCCGCCCACGTCGATCCGCCCACCAGCACCGGATCGCCGGACTTCACCCCGATCCGCGCCAGCACGTCGCGCGCGCGCGCCTCGGCCGTCGGCGCCGTCGGATCCAGGTCGTACTTCGCGCTGCCGGTGATTTCCAAACGGTCCGCCGGCGCGCCCAGCGCCAGCAGGCGGTCGCGGTCCGCTTCGCTTTGCACGCAGAACCAATGGATCTCCGGCAGCAGGCGGCGGGTGATGAACTTGATTTTTTGGTATCCGCGGAACGAGTGCGCCGAAATGCGGCCGTTGATCATCACCGTCGGAATGCCCTGCTTGCGGGCATAGCGGATCAGGTTGGGCCACATCTCGTTCTCGACGAGCACCACGGCGGAAGGGCGGATGCGGCGCAGGACGCGCGGCACGACCCACGGCACGTCCATCGGGAAGTAGAGCGTCGCGTCGGGCGGCCGGATTTTCTTCAGCGCGAGCGCGTGGCCGGTGGAGGTGTTCGTCGTGAGCACGAAGCGGACCTGCGGATCGCGGCGGCGCAGCTCTTCCATGAAGGAGAAGGCCACGGCCAGCTCGCCCACGCTGACGGCCTGGATCCAGATCGGGCGCCCGGGCGCATCCAGCCGCGCGGCCGCCTCGGCCTGGTAGTGCCCGAAGCGCTGGGCGAAGTCGCGCCCGTAGCCGCCGCGCCGCAGCATCCGCAAAAGGAAATGCGGCAGCAGGCACGCAAAGGCGACCGGGAACAGCAGGTTGTAGAGCCACCAGATCACGGCATGATCCCCTTGTTCATTTGCAGGACGGGCAGCAGGACCGCCAGCGCGATCAACGTCACGAACAGGCCGATCCCCAGCGTCAGCCCGATCTCCAGCAGCATCATGCCGCGCGAAGCCAACTTGTCCCAGCTCTGCTGGAAGCGCTGCGCGGCGTTGTCGAGCAGGCCCGTCAGGTTGCCGCCGGCCTCACCGGCCTGCACCCACGCGGCCAGCGAGGGATGCAGCGGGCGGATGCCGCGGATGACCTCGACCAGCGGCTTGCCCTGGCCCATGGCCTCGGTCTCGCGCCGGGCACAGTCGGCCAGCCAGGCGCTGCCCGAGGCCCGGCCCGCCATCGGCACGCCTTCGATCAGCCCCACGCCGCGCTCCAGCAGCAGCCCCAGCACGCGCACGAACCGCAGGCTCGCCAAATTGCGCCAGCCGCCGCCCAGCAACGGAACCGAAAAGAGCCGGCGGTCCGCGCGGATGCGCAAGGCCTCGTCCGCCCGCAGGCGGCGGCGGAACCAGGCCCCTCCCCCGGCCACGGCCGCCGCCAGCAGCAGCAGGACGGCCCCCAGCGTGCGGCCGCCCACCAGCATGATCTGCGTCAGCAGCGGCAGCTTCAGATCCGTCTCTTCGAACAGGCGCTGCACCATCGGCAGCATGAACACCAGCACCAGGCCGCCAATGACCACCGCCAGGGAAACCACCACGCACGGATAGAGCAACGCGGTCATCAGTTTTTCGCGCAGCTTTTCCTGCTCTTCGAGGAAGGCCGCGAGGCGGTCGAGGGCTTCGTTCATGCCGCCCGTTCGCTCGCCCACCTCCATCACCGCCTGCTCGAACGGCGTGACCTGCGCCGAAACGCCGGCCATGGCCGCGCTGAGCGGGCGCCCTTCGCGCACGCTGTCGCGCACGGCCGCCAGGCGCGGCCGCGCCCGGTCGAGCTCGGGGGCCTGCAAAATCACGTCCAACGCCGGCACCAGCGCCACGCCGGAACCCAGCAGCGCCGCCAGCTCGCGGTAGAACATGGTGCGAATGTCGGCCGGGAACGTCCCGGCCCGCGCCGCACGCCGGAAGGCCGTCCCGCCGGCGGCGTGGAGGATCTCGGGCAGGAGGCCTTGCGCGGCCAGCCGCTTGCGCGCGTCCTTCAAGTCCGCGGCCTCGATCAACCCGCCCTGCGGCCGCCCGGAGGCATCATAGCCCTTGTATTCGAAGGTCGTCATGCCCGCGCGCCGCCCCTGCTATTTCCGCCGCGCACCGGCCGACCGCAGCACTTCGGCAACCGAGGTGGCGCCCGCCAAAATCTTGTCCGCTCCGTCGTCCAGCATGTCGCGGAAGCCCGCCGCGACGGCCAGCCGGAGGAGTTCGGCGGGAGGAACGGCGGTGCGGATGGCTTCCGAAATCGCCGGCGACACCGCCAGCAGCTCGTGGATGCCGGTGCGGCCCTTGTAGCC
>DMJA01000148.1 GCA_003451935.1 Verrucomicrobiota bacterium
TTTTCCACACAATGGAAAAATGTTTCGGCGTTTTTCCACACAATGGAAAAAAGTTTCGCGTTTTTTCCACACCATGGAAAAAAGGTTTCCACGGTGTGGAAAAACCGCGGCCGGCGAATAAGCGAACGGGGGGCTCATGGGGCTTTGGGGAGGTGGACGTCGAGCTGGGGGTAGGGGATGGCGATGCCTTTTTCGCGGAAGGCGGCGAGGGCGGCGTGGCGGATGTCGCTGGCGGTGGCGGCGACGTTGTTGCGGGTGGTGTCCACCCAGAAGAAGAGCTTGAAGTCGAGGCCGCGGTCGCCGAAGTGGTCGAGGAGGACCCAGGGGGGCGTGGGGGCCTGGATGACGGCGGGGTGGGCGGCGGCGACGGCGCGGAGGGTCTCGTCCACGAGGCGGGAGTCGGCGTCGTAGGCGGCGGAGATCGTGACGAGGCCGCGGAGGGAGCGGTCGTAGTTGGTGCGGTTGACGATGGTGTTGGCAAGGAAGTTGGAGTTGGGGACGAGGAGGTTGACGCCGTCGTAGGTGAGGACTTCGGTGGCGCGCAGGCCGATGGCCAGGACGGTGCCGGCCTGGCCATCCACCTCGACGATGTCGCCGATCTTATAGGGGCGGGCGACCAGAATGATGGCGCCGCTGATGAGGTTGCTGCAGAGGTTCTGGGCGCCGAAACCAAAGCCGAGGGCGATGGCGCCGCCGAGGAAGTTGAAAAGGGTGAGGGGGATGCCGAGCACGCGCAGGGCGGCCAGGATGAAGAGCGTCCAGAGGAGGAAGAAAATCCAGCGCGGGGCCAGTTCGCGGGTGTGGCGGGAGGTCGCGAGGCGATGGACGAGGCGCTGGCGGACGAAGGCGGCGACCAGGTGGCTGAGCAGCCCGCCGCCCAGGACGAGCAAAAGGGCGAGGAGGAGGTCGCCGAGGGAGAGGGAATAATCGGCGCTGGCCCAGAGGACGCGGTCGAGATGGAGGCTCTGCAGGTTCATGGGGGCGAGTGTAGGCGCCGGGCACGAAGAAGGCAAGGGACGGAAAGGCGGCGGGAAGGAATCGGGCCGGGGGCGGGCGGCCTAGGGAGCCGAAGTGCCGAGGGCCCGGGCCAGCAGGCTCTTGATGAAGGCCAGCTCGAAAGGTTTGGTGAGGAAGGCCATGATTTCGCCGCTCTGCGCCTTGGCGGCGATCTCTTCCGACGGTTCGCCGGTGATGACGATGAGCGGGCGTCCGGCGGCCTTTTCCTTGAGCTGGGCGATCCACTCGTCGAGGGAGGGGCTGTCGGGCAGATAGATGTCGGAAATGATGACTTCGATGGAGGGGGAGGCCATCTGGGC
The DNA here is from genome assembly GCA_003451935.1 of Verrucomicrobiota bacterium. Classification (GTDB taxonomy): domain Bacteria; phylum Verrucomicrobiota; class Kiritimatiellia; order CAIQIC01; family Lenti-01; genus Lenti-01. The sequence continues at coordinate 1,317 of DMJA01000148.1, forward strand.
GAGGCCTTCGGCGCAGTTCGAGGCCTGGAAGGCCTGGTGATGCAGGCGCGTGACCAGCGTGGCGAGATATTCCCGGACGGTCACGTCGTCGTCGATGATCAAGATGTTGGCCATGCTGTTTTTCCTGTGCTCAATAACCCGACATCCGCCACCGTATATCCTCCGGGGGATTCTGTAAATGGGCGTAATGTAAATTTTTGATTAGTCCGGCGGAGAAATTACCTTCCCACGCGTGCGAAAGAAAGCATATCCTGCCGCAAAAGAACAACCCAGAGGAGTTTCATGAGCGCAAACTTCAGTTTTTGGAACATGGCCTGCCAGCAACTCGACCGAGTGGCGAAGCGGATGGACCTGGATCCGAGCATCCACGCCAAGATGCGCAACTGCCAGAGAGCGTTGATTGTTTCCGTGCCGACCCGGATGGACGACGGCAGCGTGAAGGTCTTCGAAGGCTACCGGGTGCAGCACAACTCCGAACGCGGGCCCACCAAGGGCGGCGTGCGCTACCATCCCGGGGTGACCCTCGACGAGGTCAAGGCGCTGGCGATGCTGATGACGTGGAAGTGCGCGGTGATCGGCCTGCCCTATGGCGGCGCCAAGGGCGGCATCGTCTGCGATCCGGCCGGCATGAGCCTGGGCGAGATCGAGCGCATGACGCGGCGCTATACCAGCGAAATCTCCATCATCATCGGCCCCGCCAAGGACATTCCCGCGCCGGACGTGAACACGAACCCGCAGACGATGGCGTGGATGATGGACACCTATTCGATGACGGTGGGCTATTCAGTGCCGGGCGTGGTGACGGGCAAGCCCATCGAGATCGGCGGCAGCCAGGGGCGCGGCGAAGCGACGGGCCGCGGGGTGGCCACGGTGATGATCGCGGCGGCGGAGCGGCTGGGGCTGCATCCGGCGCAGAGCACCGTGGCCGTCCAGGGCTTCGGCAACGTGGGCAGCTCGGCCGCGAAATTCCTGCATGGCAAGGGCTTCAAGGTGACCGGCGTGACGGACGTCGGCGGCGGCCTCTTCAATCCGCGGGGTCTCGATGTTCCGGCGCTGCTGGCGCATGTGAAAAACAGCCCGCACAAGCAGATCAAAGGGTTTGGCGGCGGCGAATATGTCGAGGGGAGCGAGACCGCCAATGCCCGGCTGCTCACGATGCCGGTGGACATTCTGGCGCCCTGCGCGCTGGAAAACCAGATTACGGCGGAGAACGCCGGGGCGGTGAGGGCCAAGATCATCGTCGAGGGCGCCAACGGCCCGACCAGTCCGGAAGCCGACGAGATCCTCGCGAAAGCCGGGGTGACGATCGTGCCGGACATTTTGGCGAACGCCGGTGGCGTGACGGTGTCCTACTTCGAGTGGGTGCAGGACCTGCAGGCCAACTTCTGGGACGAGGAGGATGTGAACCGCAGCCTCGACCGGCTGATGATGCGCAGCTATCACGACGTCTCGGACGTGGCCACGCGCGAAAAGTGCGACCTGCGCACGGCGGCGCAGATCCTCGCCGTCAGCCGCGTCGCCAAGGCCGCCACCCTCCGCGGCATCTATCCGTAGAAAGTAAGCAGGGGGGGCGGGGCGGCGGGGGCGCGTTCCCCTGCGGAGAAATCCGCAGGGAAACGGCCCAATATCGGGATTGATTCCGGGGTCGTTTTTTGAGTGAATGCCCGGCTGTGTTCGCGGTGCGGGAGGTTCCCGGCCGCGCGAGGAGAAACCGTGTATTTAAAAGCACTCGAAATGGTCGGGTTCAAGAGCTTCGCCGAGCGGACGAAGCTGGTGTTCGAGCCCGGAATGATGGCGATCGTGGGCCCGAACGGCTGCGGCAAAAGCAACGTGTCGGACGCGATCCGCTGGGTGCTGGGCGAGCAGAGCCCGAAGGCGCTGCGCGGCGGCGCGATGACCGACGTGATCTTCAACGGGACGCACCAGGCCAAGCCGCTGGCGATGGCCGAGGTGAGCCTGACGCTGACCGGTTGCGAGGCCGTGCTGGGGACGGAATACAACGAGGTGACGGTGACGCGCCGCGTGTTCCGGTCGGGCGAGGGCCAGTATTTCATCAACAAGACCCCCTGCCGGCTGAAAGACATCCAGCGGCTGTTCATGGATACGGGGCTGGGCACGAACTCCTACAGCGTGATGGAGCAGGGGCGCATCGACCAGATTCTGAGCTCGCGCCCGGACGACCGCCGCGAGGTGTTCGAGGAGGCCAGCGGCATCAGCAAGTACAAGGCCGACAAGAAGGAGGCCCTGCGCAAGCTGGAGCACACCGAGGCGAACCTGCTGCGCCTGGGCGACATCATCAAGGAAGTGAAGCGCCAGATCATTTCGCTGCAGCGGCAGGTGGGGAAGGCCCGGCGCTACAAGAGCCTGCAGGACCAGCTGCGCGGGTGCGACGTCTGGCTGGGCAAGGGGCGCCTGGCGGAACTGGACGCCTCGCTCGTGCTGCTCGAAGAAGAACTGAAGACCCATGCGGCGCGCGAGGAGGAGCTTCGCACCGGCGTGGAGGCGGCGGAGACGCGCGCCAACGGGTTGCGCCAGAACATGGCCGAGGTGGAGGCGAGCATCGCCGCGGCGATGGATGCCTCGTCGGAGGCCTCCGGGGCCCTGGCCCGCGCGCGGGAGCTGATCCGCACGAACCAGGAGCGGGCGCAGGAGCTGGAATCGTTTTCGCAGCGCGACTCGCGCGAGACGGAAGCCGCCCGCACCGGCCTCGAGGCCCATCTGGCCGAACTGGATGCCTTGAAGAAGGATTTGATCGCCGCGACGGATGCGCACGAGACGGCGCGGCTGGAGCTGGAGAAGCGGCAGGCCGCCCTGGCCGCCCACGACCAGGAAACGGCGGCCGCGCGCAAGCGCCTGCAGGAGCTGCGCACGGAGGCGCTGGACCTCGAGACGCGCCTGGCGAGGCTCCAGAACGAATTCAACGAGATCGAGGCGCGCGAGCGCACGGACCTGCTCCGCCGGGAACGGTTTGCCGCCGAGAAGGCCGAGGCGGAACGGGCCGTGGAGTCCTACGCCGAACGCCTGGGCCTGATGGCCGCGCAGCGTGCCGGCAAGCAGGCCGGCGCCGACCAGGCGCAGCGGCAGGTCGAGGATTTGAAGAAGTCGCAGGCCGATCGCGCCACGCAGCTGGCGGCCTTGCAGCGCGAGATTTCCTCGCTGGCGTCCGAGGCCGCCGCGCGCGAGGCGCAGGTGAATCTGCTGGCCCGCAACCGCGCCGAGGCGCGCGGATTCCCCGCCGGCGCCAAGAAGCTGCTGGAAAACGCGGCGGTGCCGGGGGTGAATCCAAAGGACATCCTGGGTTCGCTGGCCGAGAAGGTGCGCGCGGACAAGGGCCACCAGCTCGCGCTGGAAGCCGTGCTGCGGTCCTGGCTGGACGCGGTGCTGGTGAAGGATGCCGCGGGCGCGCTGGAGATTGCGAAGAACCTGCAGGCGGCCAAAGCCGGCGCGGTGCGCCTGCTGTCCACCGCGGGCGGCGAAGGCAATGAAACGCCGGCCGGGGCGGGGCGCCCCCTGCTGGACCATGTCAAGGCCCCGGGGGAACTGGCCCCGCTCTTGCGCCGCCTGCTGGGGCCGGTGCGCGTGGTGGATTCCGCCGCCGGGGTGCCGGCGGAGATACCCGCCGGAGGGGTCTATGTGACGCTCGACGGCCTCGTGGCGCGCGGCGATGGCAGCGTGGAATTCTGGGCCCCGGGGGAGAACGAAAGCAATCCGCTGGCTCTCGAGCACCAGCTGGCCGAATGGCAGGAGGACCTGGAACGCCTGAAAAAAGCCGCCGCCGAAAAACGCGTCCGCGCCGAGGCGCTGGAACAGGACGAGACTTCGGACCGCGCGGCGTTGAACGCCGCGCAGACCGCGCTGGAGGGGCACCGCCGCGAAATGGCCCTGGCCGAAGGCGAAATCCGCATGGTCGAGCGCGAGGCCAAGCAGGCCGGCGAACGCGCCGAGACCATCGGCTGGGAACTGCAGGCGCTGGTCGAGAAGACGGGCGCGGGCACCCAGCGGCGCACCTCCCTGGCCGGCGAGATGGAATCCATCCGCACGCGGCAGGCCGATGTGCGCGCGCAGAACACGGCCGATTCCGAGAAGCTGCGCGTGCTCGAAGACGAGCGCAACGCCCGCCTGGAGGAGGCGACGGAATGCCGCGTGGCGCTGGCCGGCTACAAGCAGCAGCTCGACGGCCTGCGGGCGCGCGGCGAACCGCTGGAGGCGCGCATCCACGAGTTGGAATCGCTGATTCGCGAGCGGGCGGCCGGCATCGATTCGTACCGCGAGCGCATCGGGGCCCTGGCGAAGGCCACGGCGGATGCCGAAGGGCAGGTCGGGCCGTTGGAGGCGGAAATGACCCGCCGCCAGGCCGAGCTGCACGAGGCCCGCACGCTGCGCGAGAGCCGGACCGCCGAATTGGCCAAGAGCGATGCCGAACTGCATGCGAGCCGCTCCGAACTGGACGCGACGCGCGAGAAGCGCAACGGGGTGGACATCCAGCTGGCCCGCCAGCGGCTGCACCGCCAGAACCTGGTGGAGCGCATGAGCGCCGACTACAGCCTGCAGGCCGCCGACGTGCTCAAGGCGCCGGAGCCGGATTGGGAGGAAGGCGGCGCGCCCGCCGACCGCGAGGCCCTCGAAACCCTGGTGGCCGAACTGCGCACCAAGATTCAGAGCATGGGGCCCGTCAATCTCGTCGCCATCGAGGAGCACCAGGAGCTGGAGGAGCGCTTCGCGTTCCTGACCCAGCAGAACGACGACCTTGTGAACGCCAAGCAGCAGCTGATGGACCTGATCCGCAAGATCAACGACACGACGACCTCGCTGTTCACGGAGACGTTCAACATCGTGAACGAGAACTTCCAGGAGCTGTTCAAGCAACTGTTCGGCGGCGGCAACGCGAAGCTGGTGCTGGTGGACGAGGAAAACGTGCTGGAATCCGGCATCGAGATCATCGCGCGCCCGCCCGGCAAGAAACTGCAGACGGTTTCGCTGCTCTCGGGCGGCGAGCGCACGTTGACGGCGGTGGCGCTGCTGTTCTCGCTGTTCAAGGTCAAGCCCAGCGCGTTCTGCCTGACGGACGAACTCGACGCGGCCCTCGACGACAGCAACATCGCGCGCTACCTCGAGATGCTGAAGGGATTCCTGAAGGAGACCCAGTTCATCGTCATCACGCACAACCGCCAGACCATCGGGTCGGCGGCCGCGCTCTACGGCGTGACGATGGAAAAGCAGGGCATCTCGAAGATCGTGTCGGTGAAGTTCCGCGACGAGGCGGCCCCCGCCGCGCCGGAGCAAAGCCCGGCCTAGGGCGGAGGCCCCTGGACTACGGACCCGCCACCGTTTCCGGGGCGGGCGCGGCTTCCGGTTCGAGGGGATCGAGGATCCAGCGCTTGTTGTACCAGAACCACTGTCCGGGATCCTGGCGGATTTCGGCATCGACGATATCCATGACCTGCTGCGAGAGTCGCACCGCGTCCTCGTCCTTGGGCCGGGAGAGGTCCGGCTCGAAGGGTCCGTGCAGTTCGAGGGAGTGGCCGGTCCAACCGTGGCGTTTCATGATGGCGAGGAAGATCGGGACTTCCACTTGGCGGGCGAAAACGCCCATGCCGGGATAAAGGTTGGCCTCGCCGCCGAAGAAGCGGACGCGCACGCCGGGCTGGCGGGAGCGCAGGTCGGGCATGATGGCGAGGAACTTGCCCTTGCGCAGGTTGGAGAAGATCTTGCGCAGGGTGGCGCTGGAGCCCCGCGGGAGCAGTTCGACGCCGGGTGCGTGGCGCAGGCGTTGGAGATATTCTTGCACGAGGGGATTCTTCTGCACGCCGGTGAGGGTGAACATGTCGATGCCGCAGGAGGGAACGACCATGCCGGCCAGTTCCCAGTTGCCCATGTGGGGGCAGGCGAAGATGGCGCCGCGCCCCGGCTGTTCGCGGGCATAGGCCCGGACCCGGTCGAGGGTTTCCTGCATGTCGATGGAAACGGGCAGGGAGCGCGGCCGATCCCCACCGATGTAGAGGATTTCGGCGAGGTTGAACGCCATGTTGCGGAGGGAATGCCAAGCGATGGCGCGGGCCTGCCGGGGGGAGCAGGCGTCGCCCAGGACGGAGCGGATGCGCCGGATGGCTTCCTTGCGGCGCGAAGCGCCCAGCACGAACCCGATGCGGGCAAGGCCGGCGGCGAACAGCAGGGCTGGACGGTAGGGCAGCCAGGCGACCAGCCCGCAGAAGCCGCGCAACAGGAGATATTCGGCCCGGTGCTTGAGGCGAACTTTCATCGGGCGTCTTCTTGGCGTTTGGGGACGCGCCGGGCGAGCAGCGGATCGGTCCACGCCTGCGGGATGAACCGGACGGCCAGCTCGGCGAGATGGGCCGGAAGGGTGACGCGGTAGCGTCGGCGCGGGCGCGGCGATTCCAAGGCATGGAGGATTTTCCGGGCGACTTCCACCGGGGGGCGGGTGAACAGGTCCGGCTTCTTGACCTGCCGGCGGCGGCGTTCGATTTCATGGGCATAGACCTCGCCATAGCCGGAGCGGGAGCGGTCGATCGAACGGTCGAGGGCCTCGGCGGCATTTTTCCGGAAGCGGGAGAGGATGGCGCCGGGCTCGACGAGGGAGACCCAGATGCCAGTGCCCCACAGCTCGATGCGCAGGGCGTCGGAAAGCGCTTCGAGGGCGAACTTCGAGGCGCAGTAGGCGCCGACCATGGGGGAGCTGATGCGGCCGAAGACGGAGCTGATGTTGACGATGCGTCCGAATCCCTGCCGCCGAAAAACGGGGAGGAGCAGACGGGTCAACTGGTGCGTGCCAAAGAGGTTGGTTTCGAACTGGGCCTGCAAGGCCTCGCGCGGGATGTCCTCCATGGCGCCGGCCTGGCAGAATCCGGCATTGTTGACCAATGCGCCCAATTGGCCACCGGTCCGGTCCAACCCTTCGCAGACGGCGTTTTCAACGGAGGCGGCGTCGGCGAGATCCAAGGCGATGGGCTGGAAGCCCTGGGCGCGGAGTTCGTCGAGGTCGGCGGGTTTTCGCGCGGTGGGAAAGACCTGCCAGCCGGCCTCCCGCAGGAAGGTGGCGGTGGCCGCACG
>DMJA01000130.1 GCA_003451935.1 Verrucomicrobiota bacterium
CCTCCCGCCTCATCCGACGACTCCGCAACCCACGCTGATTCCGCATCCCTCCACGCCCGAGCCCCCCTTGATTCCCCATCCCAAGGAACCGGAGCCCGCCCCCGCGAAAAAGCCAACGCCCTCCGTCCAAAAACCCGGCCCCGCCGTCGAGCAGGCCCGCAACCGCTATGTCGAAAGCAAGCAGGTCTGGTTGCGCAAGCTGGCGAACCGCCCCGCCCCGGCGCGCGCCGCCGCACTCCTGCCCGACCTCAAGCGCGTCTTCCGTGCCGAGGGGGTTCCGCCCGAGCTGGTCTGGCAGGCCGAGGCCGAATCCACCTTCAACCCCGCCGCGCGCAGCCCCGTCGGCGCCGCCGGCCTCTATCAGTTCATGCCCGCCACCGCCCAGCAGTTCGGCCTGCGGCTCTCCCCCGTGGACGAGCGGCTCGACGCCGTCAAGAACGCCCGCGCCGCCGCCCAATACCTGCGCATGCTCCACCGCCGCTTCGGGAACTGGCCGCTCGCCTTCGCCGCCTACAACTGCGGCGAGGGCCGCGTCTCCAAAACTCTCCGCTCCACCGGGGGCAAAACCTTCGACGACATCCACGACAAGCTGCCCGCCGAAACCCGCATGTACGTCCCCAAGATCGCCGCCCTCGTCCAGCTCCGCGAAAACGCCGACCTGGAGCGGCTCTAGAACTTGCCCGGCGGGAGCCGTCAAGCGTTTCGGCAACGGCCCTCATTTTCCCCCTTTCCTGTATTGCGCCCCCGCCCCGCTTTGGTAGCATCCCTTCCGATTTAAAAAAGCATTCCAAACGAAAAGGCAACCCATGAACGAACGCGACATGCTCCGCTCCATCCAGAAACTGAACGCCAGCCTGTACGGCAAGGACTTCCTGCTGACCTGGGACAAGTCGGTCAATGAACTCAAGCTCGTGCTCCAGACCGCCGAGCTGCTGAAGAATCTCTACGAGAAGAACGTCTCGCTGCGCATCTTCGACACCGGCCTCGCGATTTCCAACTTCCGCGACAACTCCACCCGCACGCGCTTTTCCTTCGCCTCCGCCAGCAACCTGCTCGGCCTCGCCGTCCAGGACCTCGACGAAGGCAAGTCGCAGATCGCCCACGGCGAAACCGTCCGCGAAACCGCCAACATGATCTCGTTCCTCACCCAGATCATCGGCATCCGCGACGACATGTTTCTCGGCGCCGGCCACACCTACATGGTCGAAGTCGGCGAAGCCCTCGACGACGGCTACAAGCAGGGCGTGCTCGCCCAGCGGCCCGGCATCGTCAACCTCCAGTGCGACATCGACCACCCCACGCAGTCCATGGCCGACCTGTGCTGGCTCAAGGAGCACTTCGGCTCCCTCGACGCCCTCCGCGGCAAGAAGATCGCCATGACCTGGGCCTACAGCCCCTCCTACGGCAAGCCCCTCTCCGTTCCGCAGGGCATCATCGGCCTGATGACCCGCTTCGGCATGGATGTCACCCTCGCCCACCCGCAAGGCTACGACCTGATCCCCGATGTCGTCGCCCTCGCCGGCCAGCAGGCCAAGGAAAGCGGCGGCTCGTTCCAGCAGGTCGCCTCGATGGAAGAGGCCTTTGAAGGCGCCGACATCGTCTATCCCAAATCCTGGGCCCCCTACTCCGTCATGCAGAAGCGGACCGACCTGCTCCGCGCCAAGGACCAGGACGGCCTCAAGACCTTGGAGAAAGCCTGCCTCGAGCAGAACGCCAACTTCAAGAACTGGGAATGCGACGAAGCCAAGATGAAGCGCACCAAGAACGGCGAAGCCCTCTACATGCACTGCCTGCCGGCGGACATAACCGGCGTCAGCTGCAAGGAAGGCGAAGTTGCCGCTACAGTATTTGACAGGTACAGGACACCACTTTACAAGGAAGCAAGCTACAAGCCGTATATCATAGCAGCCATGATATTCCTTGCAAAGTTCGAGAATCCGCAGGCGACACTTCTTGCTCTTGAAAAAGATGCAAAGGCCAGAAAGCACGAGTAATCCTCGGGAGGATACTGTTTAATGAAGAAGAGAATAGTCATAGCTCTTGGCGGCAACGCCCTCGGAAATAACCTTCCGGAACAGATGATAGCTGTAAAGCACACATCAAAGGCAATAGCTGACCTCATCGAGGAAGGACATGAAGTGGTAATTTCCCACGGCAACGGACCTCAGGTCGGTATGATCAACGAAGCAATGGCAGAATACGGGCGCTCCAACAAGGAGCACCCGACCTTCACACCACTTTCCGTATGCGTGGCAATGAGCCAGGCGTACATTGGGTACGACCTTCAGAATGCTCTGAAGGAAGAGCTCATAGAAAGAGGCATACCAAAATCTGTTGCAACAGTGATCACCCAGGTCAGAGTGGATGCTGACGACCCGAAGTTCCTCAATCCCTCAAAGCCAATCGGACATTTCATGAATGAAGAGGAGCTTGAGTATGCGAAAGCAAACGGCATCCAGGTCATGGAAGACGCAGGAAGAGGCTACAGAAGAGTCGTTGCA
>DMJA01000228.1 GCA_003451935.1 Verrucomicrobiota bacterium
CCCCCCCTCCCGAAAGGAACCTTCCCATGAGCCAACGACAGATTTTCATTACCCGTCAGGACCGCGAACGTCTGGGCAATATGCTGGACGAGGCCCTGTCCGGAAAGAACCGCGACGCCACCTTCCTGAAAGAGTTGTCCCGCGAACTTTCCATCGCCCACACGGTGGAACCCAAGGAGGTTCCCGCCGATGTGGTCACCATGAATTCCCGCGTGGTCCTCCAGGATGTGGAAAGTGGCGAGCGCATGGAATACACGCTTGTCTTCCCCGAGCAGGCCGATGTTGCGCAGGGACGCCTTTCCGTCGTTTCGCCCATCGGCACCGCCATCCTCGGCTATGCCAAGGGCGACGTCATCGTTTGGCAAACGCCCGGCGGCCCCCGCCGGATCCGGATCGAGGCCGTCCCCTACCAGCCGGAAGCCGCTGGCGATTTCAACCTGTAGGATGCCCCCGCTCATCATCAATTCGGCGCCCCCCATCGAAGTGCCCGCCGGGGCGTCGATCCTCGAAGCCTGCGCCGCGCACGGCATCCTGCTGCCCTCCGCCTGTGGCGGACGCGGCTTCTGCGGACGCTGCGCCGTGGGAGTCGTTTCCGGCGACCTGACGGCGCCCACGCCGACGGAGGAAAACAAAATCCTCGCCGAGGACCTCGCCAAGGGCCTGCGCCTTGCCTGCCAGGCCCGCATCCATGGGGCTGTCGAGTTGCGGATCGATCCCGAAGTCATGGCGGTCCGCCGCCACACCGGCAAGCTGATCGGCAAGACTTTCCTCACGCCCGACATCGCCCATCTGCGCATCGCGGTCGATGAAAAGCCCCCTTTCGCGTTCCGCGCAGGGCAGTACATCCAGTTCGAAGGCACCGTCGCCCCTCCCCCGGCAAAGCCGGTCCTGCGCGCCTACTCCATGGCCACCGACCCCTCCGATCCGCTGCACATCGAGCTGATGGTCCGCCACGTGCCCAACGGCGTTTGCTCCTCGTGGATCCATGAAAAACTCCAACCCGGACAGCCTATTGCCTTCCGCGGCCCCTTCGGCACATTCCATCTTTCCGGCACCCAGGCTCCGATGGTCGGCATCGCCGGCAGCTCCGGGATGGCGCCCCTCCGTGCCATCTTCCACGACATGCTGAAAAAGGGCATCCAGCGCCCCGCGAAATTCTTCTTCGGCGCTCGCACCCGACAGGATCTCTTCCTGCTCGACGAATGGGCCGAATTTGAAAAACAAGCTCCGTGGTTCGAGTTCATCCCCGTCCTCTCCCACGAGCCACCCGATTCCCCATGGACCGGAGAACGCGGAATGGTTACCGACGCCGTTGCCCGGCGCCTGCCCGATCTGACGGGCCAGGAGGCCTATCTCTGCGGCTCCCCCGGCATGATCGATGCCGCCATGGCCATCCTGACCGCCCGCGGCATGCCCGCCGACCACGTCTTCTACGACAAGTTCAGCGTGTAAAGCCCCCTCGGGGCCGAATTCAAAAGCATTCCAAAGACGCCACCCGTGCAAGGGTGGCCTACATCAAGCCTATCGTTGTGGACCGGGGTTGCAATCCCCGGCGGGCCCCCCCCGCAAAACAGAACCGCCGGCCCCGTGAACGGGACCGGCGATTTCACACCCGTATGTTGCCCGACTTAAGGAGTCAGCCAGATGCGGACCATCCGCCGCTCGGCCGCGGCGCGCAGGATCGTGACCGTGGTTCCGCTGACCGTATAGTCGGTGGGAGATGAGAGGGTCGTCCATGTGAATTCATTGCCCGCCACCACGGCATCCGCGCCTTCCACCCGGCTCAGGGCATAACCCCCGGGCACCTCAAACGTGAATCCCGTGCCCGCCACGAAGGTGATCGAGGCAATGGGCGGATTGGTCGCCGCCGCCGCCGCCACCGTGAAGTTGATCATGTTCGTCACGCTCTGGGGCGTGGCATCCGTCGCCACCACATCCGCCGAATAACTGCCCGCCGGCGCCGTTGCCAGAATCGTGAAGACGTTGTCCACCGCCGTATAGTACGCCCCGTCCAGCGTGCTGCTCCAGGCATACGCGTAGGGCTCCGTCCCGTTCGCCGCCGTCGCCGTGATCGCGTCACTCACGCCCTCCGCCACCACGAACCCGTCTGTTTTGTCGAACGTCACACCAAAGACAACCGGACCATCCGGATGCACGCCCGGCGTCATGTCCGCGACGTTCGCCGGATTGGTGATCGTCCATTCCGAAGCCGTCCAAGTGGGATTGCCTTGGACCACCCCGGAATTGCGCGCGGCGCGCGAATCCAGATAGTCCCATTCCGTGCCAGAACCATCGAGGTTGATCACCCCATAGGCGTCTTCCAGGATGCCCGCCGCATTATTCCCGCCGCTAAAGAGGAAGTAGCCGTCATCCCCGTTGCCATCCGGAATTCCGCTGATTTGGTCGGGGGCGGGTGCCAAGGGATAGGCCGCCGGATAGCCTGTGCTGTTGACCGCAACGACATAGGTCGAGCCCGCGGCGACCGTGCCGGTTAGCGCAACGTTGTTCCATGTGCCGCCATTGATTTGACGCGCCAAGAACCACGTTCCCGCGGCCAAGTCGATGCTGGTGCTCCCGGCGTTGTATAGTTCGACAAAGCGGGCACTGACATTGTCGCCGGGGTCGGCCACTTCGGAAATGATCAGGTCGCTAGGCTCGTGGTACACGAATTCCACCGTCACCGTCACCGGCGAGGCCGGCATGACGAAGGTATTGCCGGTCACGGGCGACGGGGTCATCGTCTCGTCCAGCACCTCGATCGGGCCCACCACATAGCTGGCGTCCGGCGTCGCGGTGATCGTCACCGTCGTCCCTTCGATGGCCGACCCCGCCGGCGTCGTGGTCACCGTTCCGTTGGTCGGCGGCGTAATCGTAATCGCATAGGGGGTCTTCACGCTGAAGTTAATCGTGTTCGTGACGGTCAGGGGCGAGGCATCCGTCGCCTCCACCGTCGCCGAATAGTCCCCGGCCGGCGCCGTCGCCAGGATTGTGAATACGTTGTCCACTGCGGTGTAGTACGCCCCGCCCAGCGTGCTGCTCCAGGCATACGCATAAGGCTCCGTGCCGTTCGCCGCCGTGGCGGTGATAGTTGCGCTCGACCCCTCGACCACGATGAACCCGTTCAGCTTGTCGAAAGTCACGCCAAACGTCGGCGCCGTCGTGCTGTGGTAGCCCAGCCGTTCGTTCGTGCTTTCGAGGGCCGCATTCACCGCATCCAAGGTGAATTGGTCCCAGTCCGCAGCGTTGAAATCGGTGTTCACGCCCGTTGAAATGGTGTTTTTGCGGACGAAACTCGTGTCGGCCGCCCCGGTCGTATTTGTCCAGCCAAAGGCATCCATGACGTTCGCGAAATCATATGTCCCACCGGTGTAAAGGATTACGGTGTCATCACCGTTGAACCCCCAGCTGGCGGTCTGGTTGGCAACAGCATAGCTTGGCAACAAGGCCGACGGATGCTTGACCAAATATGTTCCGCCTGCCGAAATGGTTCCGCTCAGCGGCACCGTCAACGTGGGCGTACCATTGGTTTTCCATGCTTCGCGGGCAGCGTTGCTGAACTGCCCCAGCCGGTAAGCGCCGCCAGCCAAATCGATGGCCACGGCGCCTGGATTGTAGATCTCGATCCACTTGTCGAAGCTGGCACCTTCGTAATACTGCGAAATGATGAGGTTCCCGCTGGTGGCGGTCATCTGGAACGTCACGGTCACCGTCACATCCGAGGTCGGCATCGTGAAGGTGAAGTTCGGAGCGACGCCCGACACCCCCCACCGGGTTCAGGGAGGCGTCCAGCACGGTGACGGTGTCCACGGCGTAGCCCGTGTCCGGGGTCGCGGTGATGGTCACCTGCGCGCCCTCTTCGGCCACATCCACCGGGGTCGTCGTCACCGTCCCGTTCGTCGGCGGCGTGATGGTGATGGCATGCGTCGGGATATCGCTGGGGTTGATCGTCAGCGTGAAGACGTTCGGCAACGTAGTCCCGGCGCCCACGATGTTGGCCAACGCCAGCACGACCGTCTCATCCATTTCCTGGTCCGCATCGTCATTGATCGTGACCGTGACCGTCGCCGTGGTCGTCGCGCCGCTCATGGTGAAGTTGGTCGTGTTCACCGTGTAGTCCGCTCCCGCGCCCTCCGTCGCCGTGCCTTGAAGGACAATTTCGCCGCTCACCTCGCCTTCGGGCAACGTCTTGTAAAGCGTGACATCAAAAGTGCCCTGGTCCTCATTCACCAGCGCGCCGGTCGCGAAGAAATAGACGTTGGTCGGCACGACGGGCGTGCAGCCTGTAATGGATTGATTGACGTTCAGGCTGCCTTTTGAGGCCGTGTTGGTCTCCCACGCATAGCCGCTGTAGTTGGTGGCCATCCCCCCCAATTGCAGCGTATTCGTGGTTGTGCCAGACTGTATCCCAATGTTAACTGAAAGTACTCCGTCAGCCGGTCCGCCAACGCCTGTGAAGGCCCCCTCATAGCTCAGGAATTGGACCAGCGTGGTGCTTCCTCCGCTGACATTCGCCAGCGCAATTCCGTCCGGCGCGCCGTTTTGCAGGCTGTTGCCGGTCGCATACACCAACTCCACCGCGCCAAACCCGCACCCCTCGTCATCGATGGCACCGGAAAGCGCTGTCGTGTTATATGGCACCCCTCCCACTCCATTGTAGAGCACGACGATATAGCTCGAGAGATCGATTCCCGACGGCCCAGCCACCTCCAGCCATTCCGTCCCTCCCAGATCGGTTCCAACCGGATCATAGCAAATCTCGTTGAGCCAAACCGCGGGCTCCTGCCCTATCGCCGCCGCGGTGAACATTCCGACACACGCCAAACCAGCCAACCACTTTTTCATGAACCGTCCTCCTTGGGAAAACAACCGGACTATTGTTTTGGAAATGTTAGACCCTTCCCCGGCGGGTTCAAAGCTAATTTTACACCGGATGCGCAAAACGGGGGCATCGGCGATTGGGGGCAAGTTCGGGTCATGTTGAGCGGAGGCGCACCGCGCCAAAGTCGAAACATCTCGGCCTAACACAACGGCAACACGATTCCCTCAGGGCCGAGATCCATCGACCCGCCTTGGCGCAAGGCTA
>DMJA01000054.1 GCA_003451935.1 Verrucomicrobiota bacterium
TCTCCAAGGCGTCGATTTCGCGCCCGAAGTCGTCCGGCTCGAAGTCGTTTTCCTGATCGACGTCGTCGAAGGTCGCGGCCGTCAACGGCTCGCTCGCCGGCAGCGCCCCCTCCCCCTCGCCCAGCTTCTCTTCCAGCACGGGATTCTGCTCCAGCTCGGTCCGGAGCAGCTCGCGCAATTCGGGCAAGGGCACCTGCAGAAAACGCAACGCCTGCATCATGCGCGGCGCCAGCTTCATCTCCTGCCGGAGCTGCTGGGTCTGGAAGAGGCCCTGTTTCATCATGGCCTCAATCTACCCAATCCTCCCGCCCCTGCACAGCCCATTCCATGTCCTTGGACATGGGCTATTGGATGTGGTTCTCGGTGCTTTTCCGTCCCGATGCCAGCACCTCGTCCACCCGGCCCAGCAGCGTGGCCGCATCCACGCGCTCCTCCAGCGTCCGGGCCAGCGCCCCGAATCCCCGGAAGCTCCTCAAATAGCGAACCAGATGCGGGCGCATCACCAGGCAGGCCGTCAGCTCCACACCCAGCTTCAGCTCCTTCTTCCCGCGGCGCGCCATCAAATCCATCTCCCGCCGGAGATGCTCGCGGATGGCGGTCCGCACCTCGTCCACCGAAGGCAGGCGCGGTTCGCGGCCCGCCGCCAGGTCGCGAATGTCGCGGAACAGCCACGGATGGCCCAGCGCCACGCGTCCGACCATCGCACCATCCACGCCCGTCTCGGCCACCATCCGGAACACGTCCGCCGCCGTCTTCACCCCCCCGTTGCCGATCACCGGGATCCTGCGCGCGCGCTTCACCTCCGCGATCAGGCTCCAATCCGACGGCCCCGAATGCCGGACGCTTGCCACCCGACCGTGCAGGAAGATCGCCTCGGCGCCCGCCTGCTCCACACCCGCCGTCGTCTCCAGCACATTGATGGTGTCCGCGCACCAGCCGATGCGCGTCTTCACCGTCACCGGCAGCGCCCCCCCCACCGCGGCCTTCACCTGCCGCGTGATCTCCGCCATCTTCGCCGGATCGCGCATCAGCCCCGCCCCGTCGCCCCGGTTGCGGATCTTCGGCATGGGGCAGCCGGCGTTGATGTCCAGGAAATCGAACCGCTTCGTCTCCGCCACTTTCGCGGAGGCCGCAGCCATCGCGGCCGGGTCGGATCCGTAGATCTGCGCGCCGATGGGATGTTCCTCGCCCCACGTGTCGAGATAGTGGCCCGTCCGGACGTGGTCGCGCACCAGCCCTTGCGCACTCACCATTTCCGTGACGACCGCCCCGCAGCCCTGTTCAAGGCACAGCGACCGCCACGCCCCGTCGGTATAGCCCGCCATGGGCGCAAGAAAAACGGGCCACTCGACCCGGAGCGACCCGATCTGCAACGGCTGGAGCCGGAACTCGGACATGCGCGGCATCCTCCGGGGGTCAGGGCCCGGGCATCTTCACTTCCAGGCGGTAGAACCGGCTGGTCGGATTCACGAGGGTATCGACGAACTGGTTCGTTTCCCCGGTCCCCTCGATCGGATCCGTGGGCGGGTTCGCGGGCAGCCAATTGTCCGGGTGCATGAAGTCCGAGTACCAAACGAAGTAGTTGCGGTTGGAGCGCGTCGTGAAGCCCAGCGCGAAGCTGTTGCTCGTGCTGGTCGTGGAATCCAGCGCGAGGAAGTCGTTGCCGTCGGTCGGGTCGGTGTTGGCGATGTACTCGTCCAGGTTGGAATAGGCGTCGGTGTCGTTGTTCGATGCCGCGTTCAGGCTGCCGACCGGGAGGCCCCACTGCAGCTCGAACGAGTCCGGAATCCCGTCGTCGTTGGTGTCGTCGTCGTTGGCGGCATAGACCTGCCGCTCGGCCAGCAGCGTCGGATAGCCGTCCCGCGCGAAAGTCACGCTCAGCAGGTGGAGATAGCCCGGGTCGCCGTTGTGGAGGTTGGGCAGGACCAGGCGGACGGCGTGCTCGGTGGCTGTGGCGTCGCGCTGGATGACGCCATTCGTTTGCGCCACGCCGTCCAGGTCGAAGACAAAGCAGGAGGCCAGTTCCGCATCGTCGAGCCCGGCAGCCAGCGTCTGGCTGAAATACGCGACCAGGTTGCTGCCCACGCCCACGCTGGCGCCATCGGCGGCCGGCTCGTGGACCAGCAGGTGCACGCCGTTGCCGCCGGTGGTCACCGTCCGGATCAGCTTCGTGAAATGCCCGTCGGCTTCATCCAGCGCCAGGTCCGTGGAGGACGAAAGTTCACGCAGGCAAACGGTGATCGTGGCCGTGCCCGAGGTCGGAATCAGCACATAATTGAATTCCCACTGCTGGTCGGGCGCGGTGCCGGGCATGGGCGCGGGCACGAGGCCCTTGTTGGCCTTCACCCAGGCGTTGTTCCCATTGCCATTGGCCAATCCGGTCGCGGAATCGTCGTTGCCCGGTTCCATGTCCTCGATCTTGTACCAGACCTCCTCCACGCTCATGTCGGTGCGCACCTTCACGCCGTAGGTGGAGCCGGAGAGGGTGTCGCCGTCCGCGGGCGGATATTGGATGATTCCATCCGGTCGGGCCGCGTCGTAATAGAAGGTCTGCGTGCGCTCGCGGTAGATGGGCGTGTCGACCGCGGCGCGGCCGAGGAGGGCCTTCGTCCGCAGGACATGGAGGCCCTCGTCGAGGCCCGTGGCCATCTTGCCCCAGTCGTTGTGCGGATAGCAGGGAATCGTGGCGGCGTTGAAGTTGGTGATGGCGAACAGTGTTTCCATGCGGGGCGCCAGGACGATGTCGGCGTCGCTCCACGGGAAGTAGCTGGCGGCATCGCCCTTGGCGGCGCCGATCTTGTAGCGCAGGACGGTGCCGGCGGGCATGGCCGGCAGCGTGGCGCTCCACCATTGCGAAGTGCGGTCGCCGTGGATGTCGCCGTCGGCGGAATACGCGAGGGCCGCCACCCGCGTGGCGCCCTTGCCAATGCCCGCGCTGCCCTCGGGCCAATCCATGCCGTTCGTCGTGTAGTACAGCCAGGCGGCGTCCGCATACGGGGCGTATCCGATTTTGGTCCAGACCGTGACGGGCTGGCTGGCGGCCAGTTCCGGCGCCGGATTGAACTGTAGATCGCTCGAAATCTGGTTGCTCTGCGCGGGATCGTGGAAATGCCACGTGACGGCCCGGCTGTCGTCGTACAGGTTTGGCTCGCCGCCGGCGTTGATCGCAAACCCGGCGGAGCCGATCGTGCAGGCATAGGTTTCGGCGCCGGGCGAGCCGATCGTGTTGTAAAGGGTCTCAACGGCCGCGAACTTCTCGGCGACGCGCCGGACGTACTTCATCTGCTCGTAGCCGAGGAACTTGTCCTTGGAAACGGCGGGCGGGTTGTCGCGCGTGCCGGGGTCCTGGGTCACGACGTCCATCTGCGAGTTCAGGTCGATGCCGCCATCGAGCTTCATCAGGATGTTCTCGGCCGAGCCGTCCGCGCGCGCGATGAAAGTCAGATTGGAGGATTGGGTGACGCGCGGAATCGCCATGGAATAGCTGTAGTCCGAGGGGTTTGGATCGGCGAGGCCGTAGGGATTGAACGCCGGATCGCCGTTGCGCCCGTCCTTGCGCGTCACCGTCACGCTCCCGGCCTTCGCGCCGTTCTCGTAGACCAGGATGGGCTGGATTTCCTCGGTCAGCCCTTCGCCCCAGGCCGCCGGCATCCCCGGAATGCGCCACGAAAAGGCGTAGTACTCGTTGGGGGCGATGTAGAGGGCTGAATCATCATCCATATTGACCAGCCCCCCCCCCAGCACCTTGACCTGCTTGCCGGGATTGTAGATGGAGTAGTTAAACAAACGCGCGCCCTCGGGAAACACCGCCCCACCCGCCACGAGCGGCCAGGCGGTGCCGTAGTTCTTGGACATGGCGAACACCATGGAAACACCTTGGCCATTGTTGCCAATGGCCTCGTCGTAGCGGGTGTAGGACAGATAATCCCATGCACTCCACCGGCTGGCCTGATAGCCCCAGCCGAAGTGCCGGCTGATGTCGAGCAGGTTCGGGAGGTAGCCTTTGCCGAACTGGCCGAGGAACGGGATCTCCGCCGGCTTCGGGAACCAGTCCGGCGAGCCGCTCTGGTTGTAGCCGTCGGTATAGACGATCGGCAGGCCTTCGCGCGTCAGCAGGATGGCGCTGGCCTGCTCGCGATCCCCGCCATACAGGTAGTTGTTGTCGTGGCTCATCACATAGTGCATGGATTGTCCGGGACTGATTACGGCATAGCCGGGGTTGTCCATGCCGGCCAAGGTGTACCCGATGTTGCCCTTCACCGCGTTGAGGAAGTCGTCGTTCGCAATCCGCATGCCCGCCGCCACATAGTTGTCCTTCGACGGCGGATCGCCGAGGTGCTCGCCGTAGAGAAGCGCATCGTCACGCGCCTGCACATTGTTGAAGACCGTGTCTCGGTGGTTGTCCCAGTCGCTGAAGCCGCGCGAAATGTTGAACTGTTCCTGCGCCTGGCCGCCGTAGCCCCAGTTGGAGTTGTCCTTCGGGTCGTCCATCTTGCCGAAGAAATACGAAGGAACGTGCTTCACGGCGTCGAGGCGGAACCCGTCCGCGCTGGCCTTGTCCACGAACCACCGGATCGCACGGTTCAGCATGCCGCCGACATCCTCCGCCACAATGTTGCCCATGTCGTATTTTCCATTGCCATAGCCCCACGCCGCGGTCTGGCGATCCGCGCGGCTGGGGTCGATGCCCGTGTCTGTAAAGTCCTCGCCCGCCTCGCCCGAATCGTGCTGGCCGTTGGAATTCGCATCGGTCCAATCGAAGCGCCCGTTCGAGTTGGCGTCCACGAACGGCTCCTTGTTCGCAAAGGTATGGACGATGGACGTGACGCCACCGCTCACGACTTCGATCGGAAGGTCGGTGTCGAGGTAGATCTCCGTCCGGCCCGCGTGGCGAATGCCGGACCACTTGGGAAAGGTGGTTCCTTCGCTATACCCGAAGCTGGCGTTCGGGCTTTCCTGCGCGATGTCCTGCCCGAAGGGATTGCGGTTCAGCACCTGCCACTCGTCCGACCACGTCGGCCAGCCATAGTTTTCATATGTGGTTTCGGAGGTGCGCTTGAGATGGAAATCCTCCGGAACAAAGCCGTTGGCCTGCAGCGTGCCCGGCGCGCCGTACGACATCGGGCCGCCGTTGTGCGCCATCACGTTGTCGAAATAGACGCGCAACCCGAAGCGGTGCGCCATCTCGACCAGATGGAGCAGCTCCGTCTCCGTTCCGTACTTGGTGGTGAGGGAGCCGTTCTGGTCCTTGCTGCCCAGATCGAACCGGTCATAGGTGTCGAATCCGACGGACAGCCCCCCGCCGGCCTTGAAGGGGGGAGGCAGCCAAAGCGCGGTGTAGCCGGCTTCGGCCAGTTCGGGAATCCGCCGCGTGAGCTCGGGCCAGCTGGTGTTGAAATATTGAAGGATCGTCTCGCCGGCAAAGGCGTGGCAGACCCCGAAAACGACAAGCCAGAACATGGCGCCGGCCCGCCCCCATCGCCCACTTCGATGCATGCTCCATTCCATTTTTTACCTTATCCCCCGTCCATGCGGAGAAGGCAAGCCGTTTCGTCAACCGTTTCGACAGAGGGAAATGGCCTTGTTCGCCCCCGGCGGATCATGGGGCCGCGGCGGGGAACATGCCCTTGAACCGTTCGCGCAGTTTTTCGACGTGGGATCCCTCCCAGAAGACCTTTCCGCAGGCCGGACAGCGATAGAATGTGTCG
Source organism: Verrucomicrobiota bacterium (assembly GCA_003451935.1). Taxonomy (GTDB): domain Bacteria; phylum Verrucomicrobiota; class Kiritimatiellia; order CAIQIC01; family Lenti-01; genus Lenti-01. The sequence goes on from DMJA01000054.1 coordinate 5,709, forward strand.
TAATACTTTTTCGTCTTGGGCTCCAATTGGTCCGCCACCTGGTCCTTCCCGACCGGCTCGAGGAGGCCGTTGCAATCCGCGCAGCGCGAAAACGGCCGGATCACCCCCCCGAGGTCGAAACGGCGGACGACTTCCTCGATCTGCCGCGAGGGCCACACCGACCGCACCCAGTAGCCATGCGTCACCGCCTTCGCATGGAGCAGCCGCCGGTCGCGCGTCAGCGCGATGCGCTTTTCCTTCGCTGAAATCGCGACGATCTCGTCGTCGCGGTAGGCGTTCGAAAACAGCGTGTCGAAGCCGAGCAGCCGCAAGTTCCGCGCCAGCCGGCCCAGGTTGACGTCCACCACGAACGCGATCTGCCGCAGCGGCTTGTCGCGCAGCTTCACGATCGGCGAGATGTCGATTCCCTCGAACACCGGATAGACCGCGACGCGGTCGCCATCCTGCAACGGGTAGCCGAATCCGACGGACTCGCCGTTGACGACGACCAGGTCCACTTCGACGTGCGGCACCCCCATCGCCTCGATGGGGTCCTTGATGCCGGGATGGCCGTCGAACCGATAGACCAACGTCCGCTGGCGCTGCCCCGGCTTCAGGAAATCGTTCAACTCCTCGTAGAAGCGGAATTCGGCGGCGTGCTCAAACGTCCGGTCGGAATCCAAGGGGCGGCGCTTCATGGCAGGCGGCTTTCTATTGTCCATTCTACCGCGGGTTTTCCACACCGTGGAAATCTTTTTTCCACGCCATGGAAAAATCCGGTCACGCCCGGGGGCGGCGGTAAGTCTTGCGGAAGAGGCCGGCCAGGAGCGGGTTCTTCGCGATGCAGAGGCGGCGGTTCAGTTCGCGGCAGTCCACGCCGCCCTGCATGCGCACGCGGCGCAACGCGAACAGGGGCGTGCCGGGCTTGTTCGCCCCGCAGTCCATCGAGAGCGCGGCCTCGTAGCCGGCGAGCAAGGCGGCCTGGATGGCCACGTCGTCGTATTCCCCCCACGGCCAGCTCATGGCGCGCGTCGGACGGCCCACGAGGGCTTCGAGGCTCTCGCGGCAGAGGGTGAATTCGTGCAGGCAGAATTCAATGCGCTCCTCCGTGGTGCGCGCGGCCAACCGGGCGTCGAGCAGGTCGTTGGACTCGGGCCAGAAGCCATTGTGCGCATAGGCGGAGCCGCTGGGATACAGGGGCTGGCCCTCGCGCACCTCGAGGTAGATGCCGCGGACGCCGGGATGGATGTCGCTGCGGGCGCTGCCAATGGGCCGGTCGGAGCGGAAGCAGGCCTGGTGGGTGTGGGTGTGGCCGAAAAGTCCGTGGCCCTGCTCCTCGACCAGCGCGCGCAGTTCGGTGCGGTTCATGAAGGCGGTCGGGTCGTTGCGCTCGATGGCGCGGTCCCAGGCGTCGCGCGCGACCGGCAATTCGCGCAGGTCCACGCCCGGCGTGGAGGCATCGGGACGGCGCGGGCCGTCGTGCAGATAGGCCGTGACGCAGCCGAAGGAGGCCTTCACGCCATAGTCGCGCAAAATCGGGGCCGCATGCACCCAGTTGTCGAGATAGCAGTCGTCGAAGGTGAGCGCATAGGAGAGCTTCGGCGGCTCGGCGCCGCCCTTGACGTAGTCGATGGCCTGGTCGAGGGAAATGCTGTGCCAGCCGTGCGCGGCGAGCCATTCCAAATGCGCGCGGAACTCCTCGGGGGTGATTCCACACACCGGCGAGATGTCGCGGTAGCACAAGATCGGGACGCTCGGCTTCATTCCAATCCCCATCGTAGGAAAACCAGCGGCAATGTATAGCCTATTGTGGCGCGTCTGCGCCCGCGTTTTCGCCGCCCCCATGCTTGCGGATCAGGCGGGCGTCGCGAGTGCCTTCGTAGATGTCGAATTCCAGCAGGCGGCACTCGATGTCGCCGTTCCACATCGCCGTCCGCCGGACGGGATGCAGTCCGATTTTCCGGCCCAGCGGGAGGTTTCCGGTGAAGACCGCCCCGCGCATGCCCTGGCACTTGGCCTTGAAATAGGCGCCGATGCCCTCGTAGAGCGGCACCAGGCGCTCCTCGAGCCCCATGCGCTCGCCGTATTCTGGATTCATCACGATCAGCGCCGGCGGCTTGGGCAGCGGCGTGTCGCGGAAATCGCAGGTGTGGAAGCGGATCAGGCGGTCCACCCCCGCCCGTTCGGCGTTTTCGCGCGCGCAGGCGATGGCCTGCGCATCCACATCCGACGCCGCAATCCAGGTCCGGGGCGCGGCAATGAATTTCGTGCGGGCCTCGGCCTTCAATTCCTGCCAGGCCGCAGTGTCCACGCCGTTCAAACGCAGAAAGGCATAGTCCTCGCGCGCCAGCCCCGGCGCGCGGTTTTGCGTGATCCACGCCGCTTCGATGGCGAGCGTTCCGCTGCCGCACATGGGCCCGATGAAGGCCTCGGCGGGGTTCTGGCCCGAGCCAACCTCCAGCACGATGGACGCGGCCAGCGTCTCGCGCAACGGCGCAACCCACCCCCGCCAGCGGTAGCCGCGGTGCGAGAGCGGAATCCCGCTGGTATCGATGAAAATCTGCGCGGCGTTTTCCTTCCAGTAGAGCGCGACGCACGAGGCGCCCTCGGGCGTCGAGGTCGAATCCGGCCGCGATCCCGTTTGCGCCACGAACCGGTCGGCGATGGCGTCCTTGCAGCGCAGCACCGCAAAGCGCGGATCGCGGATGGTCTCGTGCTGCGCCACGCCATGCACGTGGAAGGGCGCGTCCGGGCGCAACCAGTCCTCCCACGGCAACTCGCGGACCGCTTCGTAGAGCTCGTCGGCCGAGTCGATCTCGAATCCACCCACCTCGAACAGCACGCGGTTCGCCGTGCGCAGCCACAGGTTCAGCCGCATCGCGTCGCGCAGGTCGCCCTCGATGCCCACGGACGTGGCCGAGACCTCCTGCGGCTCGTAGCCGAGCGCCTTCAGTTCGGCCTTCAGCACGTCGGCGCATCCGCGCCCGCAGGTGGCCACGATCCAGGTCTTTTCGGTCCAATTCATGTTTTCACGAGTCCATTCTGGCAAACCGCCGGCACGCGCCACCGTCGGAAATAGGCGCGGTTGGGCCGGTCGCGATGCCGCTCCAGCGCCTGCGGAGCCAGCGACGGATGCCACAGGTGCAGCGCGCGCGCTTCTTCGATCACGCTTCGCGGCTCCACGCCGGCCCGGTAGAGGCGCCGGGCGAAGTCGTCATCCTCGTAGCCCCAGCCCACGAAGTTTTCGTCGAATCCGTTCACGCGCTCCGCCGCTTCGCGAAACAACGAAAAGTGGCAGCCCAGCAGCTTGGGCTTGTGCGGGCGCGCCAGATGCCAGCGGCGCAGCCCGGCGTGCCGCGCGAACATCCGGGTGGCCGCCGACAGCTCGCGCCGGTCGGCACCCGCCCAGGCCTGTTCCCAATCCGCCGAGGCCGGCGCGGGGACGGCCGAAAACAGCGCCCGGGTCGTGGTTTCGTCGAGCAGCGCGCGGTGGCCGCACAGCAGGCGGCGCGGCGCAGCGGCCCGTTCATGCACGGCCACCGCGTCGGGCAGCGGCGCGATGTCGCAATCCAGAAACAACAGGTAGTCGCCCGTGGCGGCGCGGATGGCCCGGTTGCGGGCGGCGGCCAGGCGATAGCCGTCCTTTTCCTGGCGCACCACCTGGACGGGAATCCCCCCCGCGGCCCGCAGGCGTTCCAGGGCGGCGACGGTCGCCGCGTCGGACCCGTCGTCGGCCACGACGATCTCGTCGGGCACGCGCGTCTGCGCGGCCAGCGCCCCCAGCAGCAGGCGCAAATGCTCCGGGCGGTTGTAGATCGTGGTGACGACGCTGATCTTCATGCGGCGCCTTCCCGCGCGGGCGGCCGGATCAAGGCCACCGCCAACCCGGCCAGGTAGAATTGCGAATGCCGGATCACGTGGTCCGGATAATCCCCGATGCCGTAGAGCAAAATATAGGCGATGCCCGTTCCAAGGAGTACCGGCAGGACACGTGCCCGCAGACGCTCCGTCCAGCCGGATGCCGCCCGGCATTCGCGCGCGGCGAACCGGCCAAGCCCCAGCCCCAGCGCGAGCCAACCCAGGCTCCAAAGCGCAAACCCGACCGCCCCGCCTTGGAAGTAGAGCATCAGCCAATATTGGTGGGCATGCGGAAAATGCACCCGCACGCGGGGGGCGCGGTGCTCCGGATTTTCATAGACCACCTTCACAAATGCTTTTTTGCCGAAGCCGTAGCCCAAAACCGGCCGCTGGTCGGCCAGCATTTTGGCGTGCTTCCAAATCACGTCGCGGTCGTTGAAGTTGGCCATCGTGGAATCCTTGAAACGGGGATTGATGAGGCCCGCCGCGGACCACAATCCGAATCCGACCGCCACCGCCAGCAGGGCGGCCACGAGACGCGCGCGCCACCCCGGAAGCACGGCCACGCGAAACGCCAGCACCGCCGCGGCAAACACCGCCTGCGGCCCCCGGGAAGCCAACACCACCAGATAGGCCAGGTCCAGGGCAAGGCCGAGGACCAACCCGGCTTGGCGGCCTCGTCCACGGACTCCCGCCAGCAACCGTGCCGCAAAAACCAGCGCGCAAAGCCCCGCCATCATGCTCGACACATTGGGATGCGTGTAGAGATACGGATGGAGGAAGCGAGCCTCGGCCAGCACCGCCGGCCAGCCCAGCGCGTCAACCAAGCGGTATAGGTCCGCGGCCAGCGCCGCCGTCACCAGCCCTGCGCTCGCCACCAGTGCCGTCCAGATGCGGCCGGGACGGTCGAAAACCACGGGCACCGCCAACGCCGCCAGCGCCAGGGGGGCGGATTTGATCAGATCGCGCGCACTGCCCGCCGGATGGAAGCTCCATGCCGCCGACAGGATCGCCCACAACACGCCCAGGCCCCACGCCAGGCCGACCGGATTTTTCCAGGCGCCCAGCGTTTTCCGCCCATTCCACAGCGCATAGAGCCCGGCGACCCACAGGAGGGCCGTGGACACTCCGCTCGAGGGATCGAACCACAGCACCGTTGCGGCTGCCAACGGCAACCACCAACGGCAGCAAACGGAAGGGGCATCCCCCGTCGAGGTCCAATGTGTCCAGCGTTCGAGCATAATCGGGTTCAATCCTGCACCGCCGGAGGCGCTTCCAGCAATCCCAAACTGGCCGGTTCCCGGGCTCGACGGTCCAGCGCGCGGCCGACGTTCGGCGCCGCCGCCAGGAGTTCCCGCGTGTAGGGCTGCGCCGGGCGGGCCAGCACGTCGGCCGCCGGGCCGCGCTCCACCACCTCGCCGGCCTGCATCACGATCACCTCGTCGGCCATGTGCCGCATCACCGCCAAATCGTGGCCGATCAGCATCCACGTGATGCCCCGGCTTTGCTGGAGCGATTTCAACAAATTCAGGATCTGCGCCTGGACGCTGACATCGAGCGCGCTGACCGGCTCGTCNNCCCGCTGCCGCTGGCCGCCGCTCAGCTCGTGGGGGAACCGCCCCGCATAGGCCGGATCCATTCCGACTGTTTCCAGCCACTGCGCCGCCTGCGCGAAAGACTCGGCGCGCGTCTTCGCCAGCCCATGCACCCGCAGCACCTCGGCCAGCGCCGCGCCCGCCTTCAGGCGCGGATTCAGCGAGCCGATCGGATCTTGGAACACCATCTGCGCCCGGCGGCGGAACGCGAGCCGTTCCGCGCGGCCCAGCTTCAGCACGTCCCGGCCGTCG